>DOZU01000195.1 GCA_003517845.1 Clostridiales bacterium
CACGGCCGAGCGCCAGTACCGCACGCCGACCGAGTTCGCCACCCAGCCGCCGCCGACCGCTCAGTGGACCGTAACCGGGGCGGGCGCCGTATTGCTTGCCGCCCGCGGCGACGGTCCCGCCCTCACCATGGCAACCACAGGGAAAGTGATCGATCCCGGGCTCAAGGACCCGCAGAACCTGGGAGCGGCGATGGCCCCGGCGGCCGCCGACACCATCCGGCAGCACTTCCAGGACAGCGGACGCGAGCCCGACTATTACGACCTGGTCGTCACCGGCGACCTGGCGGACATCGGACGGAAGATCGCCTTGGTGCTCCTGGAGAAGGAAGGCATCGCCATTGAGGACCGCTTGTTTGACTGCGGATCGAACATCTACGACCCGGACCAGGGGGTCGATGCGGGCGCGAGCGGATGCGGATGTTCGGCGGCCGTATTCGCCGGCTACCTGATGAATGGTCTGCTTACCGGCAAATACCGCCGGATCTTGTTGGTCGGGACGGGGGCGCTGTTCAGTCCCACCAGTTACCAGCAAGGCGAGACCATTCCCGGGATCGCCCATGCCGTCGCCCTGGAAGCCCAGGACGCCCCGGGGTAGGGGGGAAGCGCTGCATGTCGGAACTGTTGCTCGCCTTCGCGGTCGGGGGGGCGATGTGCCTCCTGGCGCAACTCGTCCTCGACATCAGCCGGCTTACCCCTGCCCATGTGATGGTCGCCTTCGTCAGCCTGGGCGCGGTTGCTAGCGGGATGGGCTTGTATGAGTTCCTGGTGGACCTGGGGGGGGCGGGCGCCCTCATCCCGCTACCCGCCTTCGGACACGCGCTGGTACAGGGGATAGTCGAAGAAGTTGCGAAGGAAGGGCCGATAGGCTTGCTCACCGGAGGGATGAGGGCGGTGGCACTGGGTCTGACGGTCGCGGTGCTATCCGGGTTGGCGATGGCGCTGCTGTTTGACCCCCGGGGATGACATGCCGGCAGACTTGACCCCCCGGCTCGAGGATAATGTCCGCACAATCGGCGAGCGACTCGGTTGGGGAGAGAGCTTCGATGTGCTCGTCCGCCGCATCGAGCTTGCCGGACGCGGGGCCGCCCTGATCTTCATCGACGGCTTTGTCAAGGAAGACATCCTGACCCTCATCCTGAAGACATTCTCCGCCCTGCAGCGGCAGGATCTGGCGCTGGACCCCCTGCAGGCGCTAAGCCGGCGATGGCTCCCCTTCATCGAGACCTCCACGGTCACGGAGGTAGACGCGGCCATCCACCAGGTGCTGGCCGGCCCCTTGATTCTGCTGCTCGATGGGGTGGCCGAGGCGCTCGTGATCGACGCCCGCCAGTATCCCACCCGGGGCATGGCCGAACCGGAACTGGAGCGGGTAATCCGCGGCTCAAGGGACGGCTTCGTCGAGACCATCGTGTTCAACACCGCCTTGATCCGGCGCCGACTTCGCGACCCCGGCCTGCGCGTCAAGCTGTTCAACGTGGGGAGGCGGTCCCGCACCGACGTAGCTCTCCTCTACATCAATGACATAGCCAGCCCGCATATGGTGCGGCTGCTCTGCGAGCGAATCGAGGCGGTGGACGTTGACGGCTTGCCCATGGGAGAGAAGTCGCTGGAAGAGTTCCTGGTCGGGCGAAGTAGCTGGTGGAATCCTTTCCCCGTGGTGCGTTACACGGAGCGGCCGGATGTGGCGGCGGTGCATCTCCTCGAAGGCCACCTGGCGGTGGTGGTCGACACCTCGCCCAGCATTGCCTTGCTGCCGATCACCATCTTCCACCACATGCAGCACGCGGCGGACTATCGGGAAGACCCCATGGTGGGTGCCTACATGCGCTGGGTCAGAGGGCTTGGCATCGGCCTATCCTGGCTTGGTCCCCCCCTTTGGGTAGCCTTGACCATGCTCGAGCCGGGCAATGGGGTCTTACCGCCCTGGCTTGGCCCTCGCGAGCCGGGGCCCATCGCTCTGCCGCTGCAGTTCATCATGGCGGAACTGGGGCTGGACCTGGTCCGCCTGGCGTTGATTCACACCCCGGCGGCACTTGGAACCGCCCTGGGCCTGATCGGGGCGGTGATCCTGGGCCAGATCGCCATTGAAGTTGGACTGTTTGCCCCGGAGACGATCCTGTACACCGCCGTTGCCGCCATCGGCACCTTCGCCACGCCGAGCGTGGAGTTCGCCATGGCGGTCCGGCTGACGCGGGTGGCGCTCCTGATCCTCGTGGCCGCGGTGGGATGGCCCGGACTGGCCGGAGGGGCGGCGGTCCTCGGCGTGATCCTGGCCCGCATGCGTTCCTTCGGCGTCCCCTACCTGTGGCCGCTATGGCCGCTGGATCCACGGTCCCTCCTGAGCATCCTGGTGCGCACCCCCGCCCCCCACGCACGCCTGCGCCCGCGGTTCCTGCTACCCGGAGACCCCGATCGGATGCGGCGCCGGGCCGATCCTCCGGCTGAGGAACCACCGGTCCCCTGGGAAGATGGGCAGGACCGCGCCTCCCCGCCCTCCGGCCAGCAAGGTAGCTGAGGGCAGCGCTGGTCGGAAGGAAATCCCCTGGTACGCCTGGAATAGCTGCCCGGACTACGGCGAGCGGGGCGATTGCCGCCTGAGCGACCAGGGAGGGTGATGCGAGCATGCCGGATGCTCCAGGCCCGCCGGCGCGGAGGCGAAGTCTCGACGCGGTTGCGGGAGCGCTGCGCCGGCTCGGGTCGATGCGCATGGGCATTGTGTTGCTCGCTTTCCTGGCAATGACCTCGGCGCTGGCCACCCTGCACCCGATGGAACGCGCCATCCGGGACATCTACACCTCGTGGTGGTATCTGGGTGCCGCCGGCCTGCTCGCAGCCAACCTGCTAGCTTGTTCGGCCGCTCGGCTCCTGGCGCTGATACGACGGCCGGGACGGCCGCCGGCCGCCGGCGGATGCGGCTCGTTTGCCACCCATGTCGGCCTGCTGGTGTTGCTGGCAGGGGCAGCCGTGGGCGGTGCCACCGGCTTCCGCGCTTCGGGCGGGGGGACGGCCGGCGACAGCTTCGCCGTCACTCGAGCGGGCTTGACCATAGCCATCGAGTCCGTGGACCTCGAGTACCTCGCGGACCAGCGCTTGCGGCCGATCGCCCGGACCCGGATCGCCGTGAGTCGGGATGGGCAGGTAATCGGGCACGACGTGGTGTCCATCAACTTCCCGGCGCGGGTGGGCGGATTCAGCATCAATCACCAGACTTTCCTCTGGGCGGTTCATCTCGTGGTGGAGGACCCGGCTACCGGCGAACGGAGTACACCGATGCGGCTGGTGGAGGGAGAGTCGCTGCCGCTGGATGGGGAGGGCCTGGCGCTCCATTTCGAGGCGTTCCTGCCCGACTTCTTCCTCGCTCCCGGCGGAGAACCGGTGTCGCTCAGCTATTACCCGGCGCGACCGGTCTTGGCCGGCCGTTTGACGCGCCGCGGGAGGACGATCGGCCGGGGACTCCTGGGCATGGACCGGCCGGAGACCATAGTCACCCGAGACGGAGAACGGCGACTCGAACTCGTTGGTTTCGAGAACGCCGTGGTGCTCCAGGTGGCGCGCGACGTAGGGCGGCCTTATGTCTTCGGGGGAGCAGTGCTGATGCTCGCCGGACTCTACCTGAGTCTCGGCGTCGCAAAGGGGGGCAAGCGGGACAATGGAGCCCCTGCTTGAAGTCACTCCCGCCGGCTGGTGGGTGGAGACCGGTCTGTTCTACGTCGCACTGGGCGCCTACCTCACCGCCGGGTTCGGATACGGATGGAATCTCCTGGGCCGCCGCGAGTGGGGAGTGGTGGCCTCGGCGACCCTGCGCGGCGCGATGCTCCTGCATGCCGGGTTCCTGATCGCCCGCTGGGCGAACCTCGGCCGCGTGCCGCTCGTGGGCCACTACGAGTTCGGGAACTTCCTGATCTGGGTACTGGCCCTGGCCTATCTCCGCGCCGAGCGACGCCGCCTCCCTGGCTACCGGGCGGTGGGAGCCACCGTCTCGTTGTTCCTCGCCGCGTACATTGCCTACATCACGCTATTCCCGATGGTCAGCAGCCTCCACCGTCCCCTGCCGCCCGTATTGCGTTACCCGCTCTGGTTGAACATCCATGTCACCACTTCGGCCCTTGGGTACGCCGGCTTCTCTCTGGCCATGGCGGTCGCCCTCCTGTGGCTGGTCCGCGAACGGCTGGCGAGCGCCGCCCCGGCCGGCGGGGCGCCATCCACCACCCCCATCCGGGCAGCATTGGACTTCATCCCTGATAGCGCGACTCTGGAGCACTACATGCACGAGGCGGCCACCTTTGGCTTTCTATGGCACACGGCGATGATCATCAGCGGCGGGATCTGGGCCGATGCCGCGTGGGGCCGCTACTGGGGATGGGATCCGAAGGAGACGTGGTCGCTGGTCACCTGGGTGGTGTTCGCCATTTACCTGCATGCGCGCCTGACCCGCGGTTGGCGAGGTCGGAATACTGTGTACCTGGTGATCCTGGGCTGGGCGGTGATGCTGTTCACGTGGCTGGGGGTGGCTTATCTCTTGCCGGGAATCCACGCTTTCGGTTGATGGCGGCGCCGACGCAGGTGGTGCTGGAGGGGGTCGGCCGCAGCTACGGACGGCGGCTGGTCTTCCGAGGGATCACGGTGAGCATCCCCGACCGGTCGTCCTTCCTGGCGTGGGGCCCGAACGGATCGGGCAAGACCACCTTGCTGGCGGTGATTAGCGGCCTGGTGGCCTGCACCCAGGGCAGGGTTACCCTGTACGTCGACGGCCACATCCTGGACGCCGCCGGACGCCGGCGACAACTCGGGCTGGTATCGCCGATCTTGGGGCTATATCCCCAGCTCACCGCCGAGGAACACCTGGAGCTGGCCTTGAAGGTGCGAGGTTTCAGCTCCGACCGGGCGGCATTGCGGGCGGTCCTCGGCAGAGTGGGCCTGGGCCGCCGCCAGCGCGATCCGGTGGCCGAATACTCGACGGGGATGGCCCAGCGCCTGAAGTACGCGCTGGCCATCGCGCACGAACCTCGCATTTTGGTCCTGGACGAACCGTTCAGCAACCTGGACCCCGAAGGGGTCGGCATGGCCCGGGCGATCATGGACGAACAGGTGCGCCGGGGCATCGTGATCGCCGCTGCGTGCGATCGGGGAGAATGGGCCGATGCGCATACCGTCCTGTCGCTCGCGCCCGCTTGAGGCGGCTGCGGCGCTATTCATCAAAGATCTGCGGGTGGAGTTCAGGTCCCTGATGAGCTGGGGCTTGCTGGCGGCGTCGGCGGCCGGCATCACCATCGCCACCAGCTTCGCCTTCGGCGGCATCCTGCCCGATCCGCTGACCGCCGCCGCCTTGCTGTGGATCATCGTACTCCTGGTCGCGATGACCGGCCTCCCGCAGACTTTCGTGCGGGAACAGGAGCAGGGCACGGCGTGGACCGTTCGACTATGGGCCGACCCGGCTCCGGTCCTTGCCGCGAAGCTCGGCCTCAATTTCCTGTTGCTGCTCGGCCTGGCAGCCCTGGTCGTCTCCCTGTATGGCCTGTTGTTCAACTTGCCGCTGGCCGCGCCGGCGGCCCTTGCCGGCTCGGTGCTGGGCGGTTGTGCCGCTCTGGCCGGCAGCGGCACCTTGCTGGCCGCCATCGCCGCGGGAACCGGCGCACGCGGCCTGCTACTACCGTTGCTCGCCATTCCCCTCCAGTTGCCGTCGCTGGCGGCTGCCGTCCAGTCCACGGCGATGGCCATTACCGGAGAGGGCGGCGCGACCCTGCGGGCGGCCCTGGTGCTCCTGGCTGCACAGACGGCGGTGAGCGGCCTGATGTCATTCATGCTGTTCCGATACATATGGGATGAGGGCTGAGCGCCCGGGGCGGGCAGGAGACGCGGCCCGAGACCTTGAATACGGCAGCGGCGGGGTGACGCTGATGGGATGGCTTGCGCTGCTGGCGGTGGGGATGAGTGCAGTCATCGTCGCCGCTTTCCTGTTCGTACCGCCCGTTCGCGGTCTCGGCCCCACAACCGCCATCCTGTTCTTCCATGTCCCTCCCGCCTGGGTGGCGGTCAGCGCCTGGCTCTTGTCGCTCTTCCATTCCATGTTTTACTTGCGACGAGGGGACCTCCGGTCCGACCGCAAGGCCGCCGTCCATGCGGAGCTTGGGCTGGTCTTCTGCGCGATCACGGTGATCACGGGGGCGATCTGGGCGCGGGGCACGTGGGGCGTGTTCTGGAACTGGGACCCCCGCCAGACCTCGGCGCTGATGCTCCTCCTCATATACCTGGCCTATCCAGGGCTGAGGGGGGCGATCGCGGACCCGATCCGGCGGGCCAGGAGTTCGGCCGCCTACGCCATCTTCGCCTTTGCGACCGTGCCTTTCCTGATGTTCGTGGTGCCCCGCGCCTTCCCTTCCCTGCATCCTTCGCCGATCATCGGCGGTGAAACTGGCGGGGGGCTGGGGCCGGCGGCGAGGGTCGTGTTCGCGGCGTCGCTGGTAGCCTTCACGGGCCTTTATGCCTGGATGTATGGGATCCGGCTCCGGCTGGAGATGCTCGCCGATCGGCCGGCCGATCGGGATGGCGCGCTGTCGGACGGGTTGGCCATCGGGGAGAGAAGACCCCCATGTCCCCCCGGGCACCGCGCGGCATGAGAACGGCAGACCACCTTGTTCCGGATGTAGGGGCGGGTTCGGAACCCGCCCCTGCAGGGGACCTGATGGACGGAGGGATGCCTCCTGAACGGGCTCGAGTTCGTCCTCGCGGCCACGCTCACCTTGTGGGTCGGGTTGCTCGTCTACATGTGGCGGATCGACGTCCGGCTCAAACAGCTTGAGCGCCGCCAGGACCAGTGAACCGGCGGGCCAGACTCCCTGACCTGCTCATCTGGGCCGTCATTGGCCTTATCTTGGCAGTAGCAATCTTCGTTTCCATCGGCCAGGCGTTTCGACCTTACGCGACTCTGGGCGAGGCCGCTCGGAGCCGGCGGGCCGTTCAGATCAAGGGCACGCTGGTGGAGGGGACGCTGCGCGAAACCGGAGGCCAGGTCTCATTCGAGTTGCGGGACACTGCGGGAACCACGGCCCAGGTCCGCCTCGCGGGGCTCATGCCCCCCCGGTTGCCCGAGGCGGAGGAGATCGTGGTCATCGGCCAGTCCGCCGG
>DOZU01000192.1 GCA_003517845.1 Clostridiales bacterium
CGGAGTGATGGTGGAACTGGTAGAGCGGGCAGGTGACGACCACTGATAGCTGCCGAAGGACTTGAGGGGCTGCGCGCGCGGCTGGAGGCTGCCCGGTCCGGCGGTGGACCGGAGAAAGTGGAGAAGCAGCACAAAGCAGGTAAGCTGACCGCGTGGGAGCGACTGGCAATCCTGTTTGACCCCGATACTTTCATCGAGACCGGCACCCTGGTTCGCCACCGTTGTACGGATTTCGGCATGGCAGACCTGGAAGCGCCGGGGGATGGGGTGGTCACGGGGCACGGTCGGGTCGACGGCCGGTCAATCATGGCTTTCGCGCAGGATTTCACCGTAGTGGGGGGCTCGCTCGGGCAGGCCCATGCGGCCAAGATCGCCAGACTCATGGACCTCGCGTTGAAGTCCGGTTGCCCCGTGGTTGGCCTCAATGACTCGGCCGGGGCGCGGATCCACGAGGGCGTGGACGCCCTCGACGGTTACGGGCAGATCTTCTTCCGGAACACTCTGGCCTCAGGGGTGATTCCCCAAGTAGCAGCCATCATGGGACCGTGTGCCGGTGGCGCCGTGTACTCGCCCGCCCTCACCGACTTCGTATTCATGGTCGCGGGAACCGCCCAGATGTTCATCACCGGGCCGCAGGTCATCAAGGCGGTCACCGGTGAAGAGGTCACCCTGGAGCAGCTGGGAGGCGCAGCGACCCACAGCCAGGTTAGCGGGGTGGCCCACTTCTACTGCGCGGACGACCGCGCCTGCCTCCAGGATATCCGCAGGCTGCTCCGTTACCTGCCGGCCAACAACCTGGAAGACCCTCCCTTCCGGCCTACCTCCGATCCTGCCGGGCGGGTCGAACCGGGGCTACGTGAACTGGTCCCCCAGGAACCCAACCGGCCCTACGATGTCCGCGATGTGCTGCGGGCGGTCATCGACGACGGCGAGTTCCTGGAGGTCCACGCCCATTGGGCCGCCAACCTGGTGACGGGCTTCGCCGCGCTGGGCGGACGCCCGGTGGGGATCGTCGCCAACCAGGCTTGCGAACTGGCAGGGTGCATCGATATCGACGCTTCGGACAAAGCGGCCAGGTTCGTCCGCTTCTGCGACGCCTTCAACTTCCCCATCATCACGCTGGTGGACACACCGGGCTATC
Source organism: Clostridiales bacterium (assembly GCA_003517845.1). GTDB lineage: Bacteria > Bacillota > Sulfobacillia > UBA995 > UBA995 > UBA995. Next base: position 1,142 of record DOZU01000192.1, read on the forward strand.
TTCCCGGCACGGCCCAGGAGTACGGCGGCATCATACGTCATGGGGCCAAAGTGCTCTATGCGTATTCGGAAGCGACCGTCCCCAAGGTGCAACTCATCCTGCGCAAGGCATACGGGGGTGCCTACATCGCCATGAGTTCGCGGTCGCTCGGAGCGGACCTGGCGCTGGCCTGGCCGGGCGCCGAGATAGCGGTGCTGGGACCGGAGGGAGCAGCCAATATCATATTCCGGGACGAGATAGCCGCCGCCCCTGATCCGGCCCAGGCCCGGCGGGAGCGAGTGGAAGACTACCGTCTTCGATTCGCCAACCCTTACGTGGCGGCGGGTCGCGGCTATCTGGACCTGGTCATCGATCCGGCTGAGACCCGTCCTACGTTGATCCGCGGCCTTGAGGCGCTAGCCTCCAAGCGCGAGACGCGGCCCGCCCGAAAGCACGGCAGTCTGCCGCTGTGAGGGGGAAGATGCATTGATGAGCGAACCGGCGCCCGGAGCCCTCGGAGTGGTGGCGGCCATTGCCGGCGCGGTGGCGGCTGCCTTGGACTCGGACCCGGCGCGACTGCGGATCGTAGATGTCCGGCCCGACCCCCGTGCTCCGGCTCTTGCCGGGGTATGGGCGCTGGCCGGTCGGATGGACCAGATGAACGCCTGGCGGCAGGATTCCCGGGATAGAGGAGGTTCGACGAGGTCTTGAGGAAATTCAGAGTTACCGTGGATGGCAGACCCTATGAGGTAGTGGTGGAGGAACTGGCCGGCGAGCGCCGGGATCCGCCGGCCGCCGCCATTCCCCCGCCCCCGCCGCTCGCCGCCCGGCCGGCGGCCCCGGGAAGGCCTGCTCCCACGGCACCTGCGGTACGGGGCAGTGAGCGGGCGGTCCCCGTCGGATTCGAGCCGGTACGGGCTCCCCTGCCCGGACTGGTGGTGGACGTACGCGTCCACCCCGGGGACCAGATAACGGTCGGGCAGGTAGTGGTGGTGCTCGAGGCGATGAAGATGGAGAACGAGATCGCATCTCCCGTGGCCGGGTCCGTCGGCGAGGTCCGGGCGGCCAAAGGGGCTACGGTCGATGTTGGGGATATCCTGGCCCTGATCAAGTTGACTTGAAGGGGAATCCAGGCTACCATCAGACAAAGGGCCAGTAAACGATGGAGAAGGCGAGGTGGTGTCGCCGTGCCCCGCCCCCCGAAGGAGCGCTGGGTGGAGTGCTTGCCTGGCTTTACCCATTTCACCCCGCGCGGGGTCACGCTGTCCGATCGCGAGGAGATATGCCTGACCGTGGATGAACTGGAGGCCTTGCGGCTCAAGGACCTCGTAGGCCTCGACCAGACCGGGTCGGCCCGGCGCATGAATCTGGCCCAGAGCACCTATCAGCGCGTCCTGGCCGGTGCCCGTGCCAAGCTGACCCGGGCCGTCGTGGAGGGAAGAGAGCTTCGCATCCAGGGTGGTCGCTACCGGGTGATCCGGCCCCCCGGTGACCAGGATCACGACCTGGAGTCGGTCATCGAGGGAACAGCCGGCCGCCCGGACGTTCGGTCTTGCCCCGCATGCGGATCGTCGCTGACCTGACGGGGCCCCGCCCCTACCCGGTGAGGAGGGCTGCAGCGTGAAAGTGCTCAACTTCTACTCGTCCGTCTACCACGGCAACCTCCTGACCCGCCAGAAGACCTGCACTATCCGAATGGGCGACAAGCGGGAGAAATACGCCGTGGGCGACCTGGTATGGGTGGCTTACGGAGAGCGGTTCAAGCCGCGGCGCAAGGTGTTCGCCGCCGTGCTGGATCGGGTGGACCTTCGCACCATCGCCGAACTCAGTCCGGCCGACCTGGCGGGGGAGAACCCGGACATGCGGACCACCGCTGATGCGATTGCGTTCCTCAGCCGTATATATGACCGGCCGATCGGGCTCAACGACCTGGCCACCGTCATCTACTTCTCCGAGGTTCAGGAATAGGTGGCGGGACAACTCAGCGAGGCCAAGCGGGGCCTGCGCGAGCAGGTCCTGACCCGGCGCCGGCAGTTGCCGGCCGGGGAGGCTGCCCGCCACTCCCGTCAGATCGGCGACCGGCTGCCCGGCCTGAAGGCATACCGGGAAGCGCGGTGCATCCTGGCATATGCCTCGTGCCGCAACGAAGTCGACACCTGGGAGATCATGGCCCGGTGCCTGGCCGAAGGCAAGGCGCTGGCTTTGCCCCGGGTGGAACGGGAAGGCAGGCTCAGTCTCCGCCTGGTCCAGCAACCCTCTCGGGAACTCACCCGCGGCTATCGGGGGATCCTCGAACCTCTCCCCGGCGCGCCCGAGGTGCCCCGGGAGGCCATCGACCTCGCGCTCGTGCCCGGAGTGGCCTTTGACCGCAGCGGCAACCGGCTGGGCCAGGGCGGCGGGTACTATGACCGGCTGCTGAGTGAATTCCGATCTACGACCGTCGCCTCCCGGCGGACGACGAAAGCGGTGGCAATAGGCCTCGCCTACGAGTTTCAGGTCGTCTCCCGGGTGCCGGCGGGTATCGCCGACCATCCCGTCGATCTGGTCGTGACCGAGTCAGGCGTCTGGCCCTCCCATCCGGCAGGCGAGGACGGAGGCTCCGGTCCATGAAGCGGCTCATTGCCCTGGACATCGACGGCACCCTCAAGGGTCCCTGGGGCGACGTGCGCCCGTCCAGTCGCCGGGCGGTGGCTACTGCCCGGGCGGCGGGGGTCTCCACCGTCCTGGCGACCGGGCGGCGGGTCATCACCACCCTCGACACCGCCCGCCTGCTGTCGGTGGACCTGCCCCTCATCTGCTATTGCGGCGCGCAGGTGGTCGATCCCGCGAGCGGGCGGAAGCTGCGCGAACACCTGATCCCCGGCGATCTCGCCTGGTCGCTGATGGACCTCGGCCGGGAAGACGGACTGGCGGTGGCGGCCTACGCCGATGACGTCATGTACCTCGAAACCCTGGCCGAAGACCACGAAATGGATCCGACCCGCCTTCGGCAAGCACCCGGCGTGCGCCTGGGGGAAGGTGTCCTGCAGGGAATCGAAGGGCGCTCCCTGACCGCGGTGATGGCCTTCGGCTCCCGGGCCGTGCGGCGCTACCTGGACGGTCAGGACGGGTTGCTCAGACGTTGCCAGTCCTACCATCTGGACTCGGGCACCGCCCGGGAGCGCCTGCTGGTCCTGGCGCCGGGGGTCGACAAGGCTGCAGCCCTGGCTGAACTCTGC
>DOZU01000193.1 GCA_003517845.1 Clostridiales bacterium
GAGGCGATCGAGGAGCTTTTTGCCGGCCGTTCTGCGCGATGAACTTCAGTCGCCTCTGCTTCTGCTGCGCCGTCCAGCCGATGAAGCGGGCCCGGACCGTCACCTTGAGCGCGGCCGAACACCAGCCCACCAGTGCTACCCAGCGACCATCCATCTCCGCCACATGCAGGATCGTCTCCCCCACCAGGTGGTGCAGCCCAAGATAGTGACGCTCCCGGATCAGCGCCTTCCACCGCCCGGCCTCCTCTGGCCTGACCGGCCGTACCACCACCTGGCGAAGCACATCGGACACAGCATACCGCTCTCCGTCGAGCACGACTGTGCGCTCCATGATCTACCTACACCACATCCGCGGCAAAAAAAGTCAGACCCCTCACTAACGCCCATCAACGCTGCCCCTGTTCACAGCTTGACGCAGCCGTGCCAGGACGGGTAGGAGCAGGTTCAGCCGCTCGAGCAGATCGTCGTCGTCGATCCGGCCGGACCACCAATCGGCCAGTGGTCCTCGGGCGGCCTCCCGGGCTGAGTATTCTTCCGGGCGGCCGCCGTGACCGGGGTATAGCATCAATTTCTGACCGGCATCGCCGGCGGGGAGCGCCGGGACGGGCGGGGGGGAGCCCGCACGCCGGCTGAGCCAGCGGGCGAGTTCCACTGCTGCCTGGGTATGCTCCAGTCCCTGGAACTGGCGCTGGCGGAATACGATCAACTGGGCCGCCGCCACCGGCGTCTTCGCGGGAGTTCCCGGGAAGCTCGACACGGGCAGCAGCTCCACGCGCGGATCGCGGGCCAGCAGCCCGGCCAGGGCGGGATTGGCGCCGAGCAGGAAGGCGACGCGGCCGGCCAGGAAGTGCTCGACGGCGTTCGTCGTCGATACCTCGCCGGCCGCCAGCGCGCCCGTGGCCTGTGCCTCGTGCAGCCAGGTCAAGGACCGCTCGAGTTCGCCTCCGCGGGAGAACAGGCCCGCTCCCTGGCTGGCCAGCAGCCAGGTGACCGCCGCCTCGGCGCTGACCGCCATCAGTCCTCGGACCGGACGGCCCGCCCCGGCGCGCGCCGCCGCCCGTGCCTGCCGCGCCAGGTCCTCCCACGTCCAGCCCTGTCCCCTCGTAATCACCGGATCGAAGTCCGGGGGGAGCAGGTCGGCGCGGGCCAACACGAACAGGGGGAACAGCCAGCGCGGCCAGGCATAGCCGCCCGCCACTTGCCAGGCGGGTTGGCCGAGGTCGTCGGCGGGCTCGAGGTAGGGGCCGACCGGCACCACCAGTTCATGCCGGGGACCAGGATACTCCCACCAACTCCCGAACACGTCGGGGGGATCGCCGGCTGCCAGCGCCTCGAGCAGCGCCTGATCCCCCCGCGCGAAATCCAGGAGCGTGACCTCGACCTGTATGTTCGGGAAAGCCGCCCTGAACTCCTCGAGACTGGCCGCGAGGGCTTCTCCGTGACGTTCGCCGCCTCGCGCGAGCGGCCCCAGCGGGCCCAGGGGATAACGGAAGTCCCACAGTCGGACGCGATACTCGACCTTCGGATCAAGCGCGACGGGCCGAAAGCGTATCGAGGGGTCGTCCCGCGGCCCTCCGCGGATGCAGGCGGTGAGCGACCAACCCACGATCCCGCCCACGGCCAGCCAGGCGCCCGCCACCCTCCAAACCCCACGCCGCTCAACGCAATCCGGTGATGGCCTGGACATTCCGATCACCCTTTCCATCCACCGGCAGTCCGTAGAAGGCTTGCAGCTCCTGAAGGGCGGCTGAGGTGCGCGGGCCGAAGCGGCCGTCAGCCCAGCCGGAAGCGAACCCCATCTCCCGGAGCCGGAACTGCAGTTCCACCACCGCGGGGCCGGCGGACGGCGCCGCCAGGACGTCGCCGAGCCGCAGGGTCGGGCGGGGACCGATGACCCGCACCGGTGTGCCCACGCTTACCCGGCGGAAGAGGTCCTCGACATCCCGGTTGAACAGGCGGATACAGCCGGCGCTGGCCGCACGGCCGATGGACCAGTCCTTGTTGGTCCCGTGAATCCCGTATATGCCCCAGGGGACGTTCAAGCCGAGCCAGCGGGAGCCAAACCCTCCCCCCCAGCTGTAGCTCTTGCTCACGATCTTCCATTCCCCCGGGGGTGAGGGTGTCCCGGGGCGGCCGACGGCACAGGGGTAGGTTCGGACCGGCTCACCATCGATCAGGAAGGTCAGGGTGCGCTGCGAAGTGTCGATGACGATTTCCGCGGTGGCGACCGCCGGCGGGGCGACGCTGAAAGGATGGCCCTGCGCCCTGACCACCCACCCGAGCGCCATGCGCCCCAGGCTCGTGTGGACACTGGTTTCATCGAGATCGGCGGCGGGGGTGGCAGGGGCAAAGGCGCGGTACGATGGGAGTGTCTGGCCGAGTAAGACCGATACGACCATGACGAAGAGGAGGGCCGTACGGGCCTCCTTGCCGGGCGCGCCTATCAGCAGCAATCGGCCACGGGGCAAGCGTGACACCTCGCGGGAGGGTCTCTCCCGGGGTTATGCGGTGGGCGGCCGGAGTATGCTTCGCGACCCCGGGGCCCGCCGGAGCACCGCGGGGCACGAAGACGGCAGGCCGCATTCTCGGGGGATAGGGGCGGGTTCGGAACCCGCCCCTACGCTGAGGACCTACATCAAGAGGTTCTGCAGCTTCATCGCCAGCCCCATGTCTCCCTGCAGCTTCAGCCGTTGCGACATGAATAGCTGGGTGGCATTGGCCTTGCCCCCCACCATGTCCCTGAAGTCCGCCGAACTCATGTTGATGGTGACTCCCGGGGTGCTGGGCGTTCCCTCGACGACCTGGGCCGTGCCTGCCTCCAGCTTCACCTGCCAGCAGCCCGGCTCATCTCCGGACAAGCAAAACTGGAAGACGGCGTTCATCCCCTGCAGCTTGGCCGAATTGGCGGCCGCCCGCTTCTCGAGGTCGGCGAAAATCTCCTTCACGCTCACGATTTCCCCTCCTCCATCCCGTCTCAGTCACGGACTAGGTTTCGTCTTTCGAGCAGATCCTCCTGCCACCTCCCCCGCATCCAGGCCCCCCAGGAACAGGTCGACGAAAGAGGCGGCGACGTCCTCGTGCGCCAGCCGACCCCCCGGCGCAAACCAGTGACAGAGCCAGTTGCCGGCGCCGAGGATCGCCATGGCGGTCAGCCGGGGGTTCGCCGGCCGGAACTCCCCCCGCCTTATCCCCTCCTCGATCGTCCGCTCGAACAAACTCTGGTAGCGCCGCAGGCTATCCCCCACGCGCTGCCGCAAGCCGGGCTCGAGGGCAGGCCACTCGCGCAGGAACACGGCGTAGATGGCTGTGTTCTCGGCGATGAGGGCGACATGGTGGCGCACCGCGCGTTCGAGTCGCTCCCGGGCCGTCCCCGGGCGGGAGAGGATCTGCTCCAAGCCGTGAGCGTAGCCCAGCATCCCCTCGGCGACAATCCGCCCCAGCAGTTCCTCCTTGCTTGTGATGTAGTGGTAGAGGCTGCCCTTCTGCAGGCCAACCGCATCAGCGATGTCCTGCACCGAAGTCGCATGAAAGCCTTTCTCTCGGAACAAGCGCACTGCCGTCTCGTGAATCGCCTTCGCCCTCGCGCCGTTCAAGGACCACCCATCCTACCAAACGTTTGGCTCAATTCTAACAACCTTCTCACTGTTCGTCAACGGCGACGGCCTGTCCTCGGCGAACTCGTTTCTGGCCACCCGCAGCGGAAGGAATTTTCCCAACAGCCGTTGAATTATCTCCAAACCAAACGGTTGGTCGAGGGACCATTCCTCTGAGGAGGGATCGTGACGCCATGATCGGCTTTCAACTCACCGAGGAGCAACGCGACTTCCAGAAGCTGGCTCGGGATTTCGCGGTGAAGGAGATCCGTCCTGTGGCCGAGCACTACGATGAGACAGAGGACATGCCCTGGGAGGTGATCCGCAAAGCCCATCGGTTAGGGCTCACCACCTTCTACTTCCCCGAGGAGTACGGGGGGGGCGGCGTGCTGGACCCCATCACCCATTTCATAATCCACGAGGAACTCGCCTGGGGCTGCGCGGGCATTCAGACCTGCATCGCGGGAACGGGACTGGCCGCCGCCGCGATCATGGGCATGGGAACGGAAGAGCAGAAGAAGAAG
>DOZU01000026.1:0-572 GCA_003517845.1 Clostridiales bacterium
CGAACCACCTCCGGCCATGGGGTCGAGCACGTGCAACTTCTCGGACTGCCATGACCCGGCCAGGAGCCGGTGCAGGATCGCCAGGTCTTCGTCCGGGGGCACGTGCGTGTAGGCCCGCGGGTAGCCAAAGGGATTGACGGGCAAACGCCGGCCGGCCGCGGCGAAAATGGATGCCCGCGCCGCCACCGGGTCGCCGGCCATGCCCACCAACCGTAGGAACCAGGCGTGATACGCCGCGGTCGAGGGGAACTCCCCGCCAGCGTCGGCCGGGAGCAGGCTGGCCAGCACCGCCGCCGCACAGAGCACTAGCGGCCGTCGGGCCCACCACACGTGAAGGCGGTGCAGAGGCGGATGCCGGCCTGTACTGTGTTCGCGATGACACTCTATGCCCAGTTCGGTAGCAGGAAACCACTTGGCGACCAGGGGCTCAAAGGCCAAGGTAGTCCTCCGCAAGGTGGTGGTAAGTCTGTTCCCCACCACCGACGATCCTTCCTACCTGCTACGAAAATGTGGTCACGGTGATGCTCGCGGTTGCCACCGCGGTCACGGTGATGCTCGTGGCCATTGTAGGG
>DOZU01000026.1:920-2881 GCA_003517845.1 Clostridiales bacterium
TCGGAACCCGCCCTACCACGAAAAGACCGGAGTCGCGTCGAATTCTTGATGAATAGCATAAAATCAGAGGCTTGCCACCGAGCCGGAAACGATATACTATAATGCCGTGGACCATGAAGAAGCCATCCCGGCGAGACAAGGGGGAAAGCCGAAGATCGTGATCACGACGTTGTTCGTGGGCAACCTGCCCTGGGCCGTCACCGAAGCAGACCTTCAACAGGCCGTTGCCCAATACACCCAGGTGGAAGTCATCTCCGCCCGGGTGCCCACTGACCGTGCCACGGGCAGGTCCCGCGGCTTTGGTTTCGTAGAAGTGCCGGCTGACAAGGCCGCCGATGTGATTGCCAAGCTCAATGGCTCGGAGTGGGAAGGTCGAACGCTGACCGTGAACGAGGCCAAGCCACGCGAACGGACGGCACGTCGCCCTCGCTGAAGCTGGCTCAATCGTTCTGATCTATACCCTCTGGGTGACCGGGTGTAGGGGCCAGCGTGCTTTAGGCTGGCCTCTATTTGTCGGTTGCTTGGCATAGGGGACAGCCATGGCATAGCTGTACCCGCTCGGCGAACACCCGGCGGATGGTATCAACGCCCTCATCACCCCATCCCGGGCTCCAGTGAACCACCACGCGCCGGGGGGCGGCAGTGATCAGGGCGCTGACCAGAAGGTCCTCGCTGTCAACCTCGCCTCCGGTCGTCTCGCCCAGACATAGCTCGAGGTGGCGGTCGGTGATCGTGTCGCGGCCGGCATCCATCAAGCGGAAACCGCCCTCGGGCCGGACGAGCACGTGCATCAGGTCCAGTTGCGGCGCCTGGGTGTCGAGGAAGTGCCGCAGCAGCTTTATGAACTCAGCGTGTTCCCTCTCCATCAAGAAGTCATCAACGGTGCGATCGAGCAACTCCTCAATGTCCTCGATCTGATCCCGAAGGCGGAAAGTGAGGAAACCTTCCAGCATTAGTTGGCGGTGGGTATCGAGGTACTCACCAAGGGCCCGATGGATCTCGGTCCGCCGCGAGCGCCGTCCGGTCCCCCACCCTCCGCTCGCTTGCAGCTGCATCTCCCGCCTCGCGTGGCCGACCACCAGGTGTCGTTCGGTCGAGTCGAGGTAGCGATGGTTAGCCCAAAGCATCTCTTCGACAAGCCGGTTTTCGAGGTAGTCCACGATCAGATCACACAGAGTGGAAGTCAAGGCGGTGCGGAGTTCGCCGGCTCCGCCCTCTTCGACTCCCAGGGCGAAGAAGCTATAACCCCCAGCATGGTGTTCATCCAGGGAAACCGCGCAACCTTCCCGGCGGAAGACATGGAGTTCCCGGGCAAGCCGGCATCGCAGGTCATCGGCGTACCTCGCCGAGCCAATGGTGAACTGAGCAGGCATGCATTGGTTTCCTCCTCCTGTTTGACCGCCCCCCGTCCTGTCCGCCGTCCTATTATATGTGAAGGCCGGCCGCATATACGGTGCCTGCGCCGGCCTGTCAGAAGATGGCATATGGTGGGCGGTACAGGGGTCGAACCTGTGGCCCCCAGCTTGTCGAGCTGGTGCTCTTCCAGCTGAGCTAACCGCCCATAACTCGCATACCTGGTGCCGGGAGCCGGACTCGAACCGGCACGGGGGCGAACCCGGAGGATTTTAAGTCCCCTGCGTCTGCCAGTTCCGCCATCCCGGCACTGCCGCCTGGATGTTTCTTGGAGGCGACACCCGGATTCGAACCGGGGATAGCGGTTTTGCAGACCGCTGCCTTGCCACTTGGCTATGTCGCCCCGAATCCGAAAGGTCCGTCCTACGGCCTCATGACGGTCTGGAGCGGAAGACGGGAATTGAACCCGCGACCCTCGCCTTGGCAAGGCGATGCTCTACCGCTGAGCTACTTCCGCCCGAAAAGAGTGCTGCCTGCGAACTCAAGATACCATCGGCCATCTCTCGTGTCAAGCCGGCGCGGTCCCTGTGTGTGGTTGGCCTGTGATA
>DOZU01000127.1 GCA_003517845.1 Clostridiales bacterium
GGCACCACGAACAGCAATGGCCACCTGGTCGGTAGGATGGCCTGCGGTAGTGGCGTGTCTCCAAGCAGGATGTCGTACAGGCTATAGCGGATCAGCCGTCGATCGAGCCCCAGCCCGCTACCGGTGTGACCTTGCGGATCCATGTCAACGAGCAGCACCCGTTTACCCAGGGATGCCAGACCGGCGCCCAGGTTGACGGTAGTCGTGGTCTTGCCCACTCCGCCCTTCTGATTGGCAATCGCCATGACCTTCCCCACCGGCCGCGTCACCCCCTGGGGCACTCCGCCCGCTACTTCTCCGCTCCCGATGCCGTTCCTGCCTCGTTCAAGGGCGGCCGCGTTCCTTGGGGATACGCACGCGGATTTCCAGCCAATCGCCCATGTCTTCCCTCGTCATTTCCGCCCCGAACCCGGCCTCTCTGAGGGCCTCCACCGCCTGTTGAAAGGCGTTGAGGAAGATCCGAATGTCCCGAACCACCCGCCGAACCGGCCGGGGCCGGGCCGCGTGGCCCGGGTCCAGGGGCGACCGCCCGACCGCCAGGGCCTGGGAGATCTCGGACACCAGCCTTTCCGTCTCCCGGACGGTGAGCCCCTTCTCCGTCACGGCATCGAGGACTCTCAGTTGCCAGGCGGGGTCCGCCAGTTCCAGCAGGGCCCTTGCCTGCCTTTCCCCCAGCTTCTCCCGGGAGATCCGCTCCTTCACCGCCGGATCGAGACGTCTTAGCCGCAGCTTATTCGCGATGGCGGACTGACTCTTGCCTATCCGCCGCCCCAACTCTTCCTGCGTGAGTCCAAACTCGTCCAGGAGGCGGCCATAGCTCTCCACCTCCTCCATCACCTCCAGGTCCTCGCGCTGCAAGTTTTCGACCAGGGCAATCAGCGCGAGTTCCCTGTCATCCATTTCCCGCACGATGGCCGGGACGACGGCGAGCCCCGCCAAGACCGCCGCCCGCAAGCGGCGCTCGCCGACGGCCAGTTCAAAGCCACCAGGCACCACCCTGACCACGACCGGCTGAATTAACCCGTGGGCCCGGATAGAGTCGGCCAGTTCCTGCAAGCGCGCCTGGTCGAATACCCTTCTGGGCTGGCGGCGGTTCTCCCGAATCTGCGCTATGGGGATGAGTACGACCTGCTCGTCACGCCGCTCCACGATCAGCCACCGCCTCCTCCGCCCAGCGGTCGCTTCGATGGTAGTCCGACCCGCCGCGGGTAGCCGGGCGGCGTCTGGCCAACCTTCGCAATGACCACCAACGTCCGACGGTGACCGAGCACGGGTAACTTCAGCTCGATCACTTCCGGCCGTCCGCCGCCGAGCAATTGCGCAGCCCTGGTTCCTTGCTCCATCTCCGCCGCGACCGCTGGACCCTTCATCGCCACGAAGGTTCCCCCCACTTTCAGCAACGGCAAGCAGTATTCGGCCGCCACCGCAAGTGACGCCACCGCCCGAATGGTTACTGCGTCATAGCTGGCGCGGGCGGGCGACCACGCGAACTCTTCCGCCCTCGCGACAACCACCCTCGCCTCCGCCAAGCCAAGGGCCGCCACCAGTCGCCGCAGGAACGCCCCTTTCCGCTCCGAAGCTTCCAGCAGGGTCACTTGCAGCCCGGGTACCGCTATCGCCAAGGGAATCCCCGGCAGGCCGGCACCGCTGCCGACGTCGATCAGGCTTTGCTCCGCGATGAGGGGGATTGCCTTGAGGCAGCTGACTGAGTCCACGATCCCTTTCAGATCCACATCCGCCGCCGACCGAAACCCGGTTACCCCGGGCTCCGCTCTCAGGAGCAGCTCACGAAGTCGCGAAAAGCTATCGCGCTGCTGGGAGCTGACCGACAACCCGATCTCGGCCAGACCCGCCTCCAGTGCCGCTGGGAGGCTCACCTATCCCGTGCCGTCGCCCATCGTGGGCCCGGACCGTCGCGGCTCGATGACCACGAACCGCCGCGGCTCCTCGCCCTCACTTCGCGTCGTCACCTGCGGGTCATCCCTCAACGCCAAGTGGATATCCCGGCGTTCTCGGGCGCTCATCGGCTCCAGCGCGATGGGACTGCCGGTACGCCGCACTCGTCCCGCCAATCGCTCCGCCAGACGGCGCAGGGTGGCCTCGCGCCGTTCCCGATATCCCTCCACGTCAATGATGACCATCCGGCCATCATCGCCCTGCCGGCTAACGGCGGCGTTGATCACCCGCTGCAGATCATCGAGTATCAGGCCGCGCCGCCCGATCAGGGCGCCGAGCGCTGGACCACGAGCGTCCAGGAGGACCCGATCCGCTTCCACCCGGCCCGTCACCGCCGCCGGCCCCACACCCATCACCCGGATGATCTCCTTCAGTAGCCCTGCAGCCCGATCGACCTTCGTCGACCTCAGCCGCACTTGGACCCGGGCGGGCCGCCCCCCGCCCAGCCGGGCGAGCCAGCCCCCTCCCTCTTCCAGGACTTCGATATCGACTACATCTTTCGACCATCCCGTCTCCAGCAAAACCCGGCGCACCGCCTCTTCCACCGAACGCCCTTCGGCCTCGATGACTTTCACCGCGGCTGCTCCTTCGCCCTAGCCCGGGTTCGCATTATCCAGGTGAAGCCATAGTGCTCGACCACGCCGACCACACTCGTCATGACCCAGTAGATAGCCAGCCCGGCAGGGAAGCTGCGGGTGACCCATGCGATCATCAGCGGGGCCACGTAGAGCATGCCGCGTTGGGCCGGATCTCCCCCGCTCATCAGCAGGGACTGGACGAAGGTGCCGGCCCCCGCCAGGATCGGCAGCACCCACAGCTCGGGTTCCGCCAGGTTGATCCCCAGGAAATACGGGGTAACCTGGTAGTCGACCCGTTGCAGGGCGACAAACACCGCCCAGACAAAGGGCAACTGCACCAGGAGCGGCAGGCAACCACCGAGCGGGTTGACCTTGTGCTTCTTCCACAGTTCCATCGTCTCGCGATTGAGCCGCTCCCGGTCATTCTTGAACTTCGCCCGCAGCTCATTCAGCTTCGGGGTGACCTCCTGCATCTTGGCGCGCGAGCGAATCTGAGCCGCCGTCAGCGGCAGCAAGACCGCCCTGATGCCCACGGTCAAGAGAATTATGGCCCACCCGTAACTCCCCGTCAGACTAAACAGGGCATCTAGACTGCTCAGTATGATCTCAACCAACCAGGTCATGCGATTTCCCTCCTGCCGACCGGTCCGACGCCAGCACCGGATCCCAGCCCCCCGGATGCCATGGATGGCACCGCAGTATCCTGCGAACCGCCAACCCCAGACCCACCCTCAAGCCGTGGGTCTCCACGGCCTCAGCCGCATATTCGGAACAGGACGGCACGAACCGGCAACATGCAGGTTTCAGTGGCGAGAGGAACGACCGGTACGCCCCGATTCCGAGCAGCACCGCCCGGGTGCCCCATGCGATGAGTGGACGCGCCCTCATCGCCGCAACCCCTCCGGGGTTTCCCGCCTGGCCGCCTGGTCCAGGACTGCCGCCACCCCCGCCCGCAGACCCGCGAAGTCCGCCTCTACCGCCTCCGCGCGCGCCACGATCACCAAATCCAAGCCGCTCCCCAGTCGCTCTTCCCACGGCCGGCCAATTTCGCGCAGGCGCCGGCGAAGTCGGTTCCGCACGGTGGCCTTCCCGATGCCCCGCCCCGTGGTATAACCGATTCGCGAAGGCCCGCCGCCCCGGGCCAACACATAAAGGGCGACCAGCCGGTTCCCGTACCGCCTGCCCGCCTTGAAGACCGCGCGAAAGTCCTCGCGCCGCTTCAATCTCTGCTCTCCGCTCACGCCGCCGTCCTCTACCGCCGCTCAAGCGGAGACTCGGGCTCTCCCCTTGGCCCGACGCCGGGCAACCACTCTCCGCCCGGCCGCGGTGCTCATTCGCTTCAGGAAACCGTGCCGGCGCTTGCGTCTTCGTACGTTGGGCTGAAAGGTCCGTAGCATGCTGTACCTTCCCCGGGGCAAGAAAAAAAAGAGGATCATCCACCCTCGCCCCGAATTCCTGCTCGATTATATCCGCCGCGCTGAGCAGTGTCAACCTGCGGGGAAGGGCAGCCGAAACTCCCGCCAAGCGCATGGCGAGGGGAGATGAGTCAATGCTGAGCCGTATCCGGGAGGACATCGCCGCCGTCTTCGCCCGTGACCCCGCCGCCTGCAGCACGCTCGAGATCGTGCTCTGCTATCCAGGCGTCCATGCCATATGGTTACACCGCTTCGCTCACTGGCTATATCGGCGCCGCCGTTGCCTGGCGGCCCGTGCCTGTTCCCATTTCGCACGCTTGGCGACCGGGATCGAGATCCATCCCGGGGCCCGGATTGGCCGCCGTTGCTTCATCGACCACGGGCTGGGCGTGGTCATCGGCGAGACGGCAGAGGTCGGCGACGATGTCACCATCTACCAGGGCGTGACCCTTGGCGGCACCGGCAAAGAACGAGGCAAGCGACACCCCACGATCGGCAACAACACGGTCCTGGCCGCCGGCGCGAAGGTGCTGGGCGCCATCCGCATCGGCGCCAACTGCCGGATCGGAGCCGGGGCCGTGGTGATCCGGCCCGTGCCCGACAATTGCACCGTGGTCGGCGTCCCCGGCCGGATCGTAGTCAAAGACGGGGTCAAGCTCGCTCCCCTGGATCATGCCAACTTGCCGGACCCGCTGGTGGAGTTGACCAACGATCTCCTTGACCGGGTTGAGGCCTTGGAGCGCGAGCGCCGAGAGCGAAACCAGGGCCATCCCGATTGACCCGTCCTGACCGGTGCGCCCGGCCGTCCCCTCAAGACCGTCCAACCGACCGCAGGTAGCGTGCGAATCGATCGAGTCTGGTCAAGGTCTCTTCCTTGCCCAGCAAGGCCATGATGTCGAACAGACCGGGTCCGGCCGTGCGACCGCTGATCGCGAGCCGCGTGGGATGGATGATGTCCGCAGCCCGGATCTGCCGCTCGGCGGCCAAGCCGCGGTATGCGGCTTCCACCGTGGCCCCATCGAAGTCGGCTCGCGGAATCGGATCCAGCACCGCCCGACACGCGTCGAGCAGATCCGGCAGTCCGTCCCGGCCGAGTTGCCGGGCGAGACCTTCCTCGTCGTAAGGGAAGTCCGAATCAAAGAAGTAAGCCAGGGCGTCCGGGGCCTCACTCAGCCGGAGGATGCGATCCCGCACGGTCGCCACCAGGTCGCGCAGCCTCCCCTCGTCCGGCTCGTATCCCGCAGCCAGCAGGAAAGGATGCGCGCGCCGGGCGAGTTCCTCGAGGGGCAGCGCTCTCAAGTAGTGACCGTTCAGCCAGGCAATCTTCCGGTCATCATATACGGCGGAACTTGCAGAGACACGGTCCAGAGAGAAGTGGGCAATTGCCTCAGCCGGCGAGAACATATCGACGCCCTGGGGATGTGACCACCCGAGGAGCGTCAGGTAGTTGACCAATGCCTCCGGCACGTACCCTTGTTCGCGGTACTCCTGGAGGGAGGTCGCCCCATGTCGCTTGCTGAGCTTCGAGCGGTCCGGCGCCAGGATCATGGGGAGGTGGGCGAAAAGGGGTGGCGGGAACCCCAGCGCCTCGTAGATGAGGAGCTGCCGGGGGGTATTGCTGAGATGCTCCTCGCCCCGGATGACGTGGGTGATCCGCATGAGATGGTCGTCAACCGCGCAGGCGAAGTTGTACGTGGGTCTCCCGTCCGAGCGCACCAGGACGAAGTCGTCTAGCTCATCGTGACGAAAGCGTACGGTGCCCCGGATGCCGTCCTCAACCACGATTTCCCCCTCGGTAGGAGTCTTCAGGCGGAGAGCATGGGGCTCCCCTGATGCCTTGAGTCGGCGGCGTTCTTCCTCGCTGCGATCGCGACACCTTCGATCGTAACCTGGAGTCCGCCCCTCCTCATGCGCCTCGGCGCGTCGTCCGGCGAGCGCCTCCGGATCGCAGAAACAAGGATAGCCGCGGTCCGAATGCAGGATCTGCCTCCCGTATTGATGGTACAACGCCGTCCGTTCGGACTGCCGGTAGGGCCCGAAAGGGCCTCCCCGGTCCGGACCTTCATCCCACTCGAGACCCAGCCAGGCTAATCCCTCGAGGATGGCGGATTCGCCGCCCTTACCGGTCCGGTCGGGATCGGTATCCTCGATGCGCAGGATAAAACAGCCTTGCCGGCTCCGAGCAAAGAGCCAACAGAAAAGCGCCGTCCGCGCATTGCCGATGTGCAGTTCACCGGTAGGGCTCGGGGCGAACCTCACTCTCACCTGATCCACAGGGGTCCCAGCCTTCTCGTCCCGCAGGCTGCAAGTAGTTTACCATCCTGGGTTCAGGTCCGCAACCCGGCTCGACCAGGGGTCAAGCCGGCGCTTTGCGAGCCTTGGCCTGCTTGAGCAGGTAGTCGTACCGATGCTCCGCAGCTTGTACGAGGTAGATCGCGTGATCCACCAATCCCGGCTCGCTCACAGCGTCAAAGTAGTGCTGTGCGGCCCGCCAATCCCTCCAGGCTTGCCCGACAACCTCTTCCAGGCAGGCCGGCGCAGCCAGGGCCGGCGCGGGCAAGTAGTCGGGGACCAAGCGGCTCGAAACGCTGTCTAACAACTCGGCAAGTCGCACGCCGGTGCTCGCCTCCCCGCCGGCCGCGGCAGTCTCCGACCTCAGGGTATTCGGTGCCTGCCAGCAGTGTGACCGGAGACTTGCCAAGCTATGCAGCGCACCGGCGGTCAGAGTTCCTTGCGTCCCTGGAGGGCGCGGCTGAGGGTGACCTGATCGGCGTACTCGAGGTCGCCCCCGGCCGGCAGGCCCGATGCCGGCCGCGTGACCCGGACTCCATAGGGCTTGAGCAGTCGCGCAATATACATGGCGGTCGTTTCCCCTTCAACCGAGGGGTTGGTGGCCACAATCACCTCGCGGCAACCGCCCCCCTCCACGCGCCTCATGAGCTGTCCAAGGCGGATGTCCTCGGGTCCCACCCCGTCGAGCGGCGAGATGGCGCCGTGTAACACGTGGTACCGGCCGTTGAACTCCCGAGTCCGCTCCACGACCACAATGTCCGCCGGCTGCTCCACGACGCATATCGACCCCGGATCGCGGCGGGGGTCCGAGCATAACCCGCAAGGGTCTTCCTCGGTCAAGCCACAGCAGATGCTGCACTCGGAAGTCCGTTCCCTCGCCTGAACCAGGGCGTCTGCCAGCGAGCGCGTTTCGGCCGGAGGCCGAGCCAAGAGGAAGAAGGCCATGCGCTGCGCCGTCCTGGGCCCGACGCCTGGCAGACGGGTCAGTTCGCGGATCAGCCGGGTTAGGCCGGGAGGTAACAGCATGGCTTAGAAGGGGGGGGCGCCGCGAATGCCCGTCACTCGGGCGACCTCGTCGGCCAGCGTCATCTCCATCTTACGCAGGGCCTCGTTCACGGACGCCATGACCAGGTCTTGCAGCATGGTCACGTCCGCCGGGTCGACGACTTCCGGGGAAATGGCGAGTTCCACAACTTCTCTCCGGCCACTTACTACCGCCCGGACCACCCCTCCCCCCGCGGTGGCCTCCACCCGGCGCTCGGCCAGCTCTGCCATTGCGCGCGCCAACTGCTCCTGAACTCGCTGGACGTTCCTCAGCAGATCTCCGGCTCCCTTCACGTCCGGGTTCCCCCTTCATCCATCGTCCACGACTTCCCCCTCGAA
>DOZU01000189.1:0-6090 GCA_003517845.1 Clostridiales bacterium
CTCGACGTTCAGGGCGAGCGCAAGGTCACGGCTGGCGATATCCTTTGCGTTCCCGAAGTCGAGATCGCCAACCCCGATCTGGAACTGGCGACTCTGGCGGATTCCGCCCGACTGGTCATGGAGATGACCGTCGAGCGCGGACGCGGCTACGTAGCCGCCGAGCGCAATAAGCGGCCGGACCAGCCGATCGGCGTCATAGCCATAGATTCGATCTTCACCCCCGTCCGCAAGGTCAGCTACCTTGTGGACGCCACTCGGTCTGGCGAGGATTCCCAATGTGATCGTCTGACGCTATCGGTATGGACGAACGGCACCGTGAGACCAGATGAGGCGGTTAGTTCTGGCGCACGACTCTTGAGCGAGCACTTCACCCTGTTCCAGCAGCTTACCGAACACGTAGGCGTGACCGAGCCGGCGGGAACGCGGTCGGAAGATGCCCGGAGCCGGACCATCGATCGGCCGATCGAGGAACTCGAGTTGTCGGTTCGCGCCTACAATTGTCTAAAGAGGGCGGGCATCAACACCATCGACGAACTCGTACACCGGACCGAGATGGAAATGATGAAAGTTCGCAATCTGGGCAAGAAGTCGCTGGACGAGGTCAAGCAGAAGCTCGGCGCCTTAGGCCTATCGCTGAAGCAGCAAGATGAGTAGCCGAGAAGGGCGGAGGGACACGCGTGAAACATAGGAAACTCGGCATGGTCACGGCCCATCGCGAGGCAGTACTTCGCTCGATGGTGACCTCCTTTTTGGCTCACGAACGGGTGGAGACGACGGAGACGCGCGCTCGGGAGGTCCGCCGGATGGCCGAGCGCCTGATCACGCTGGCTCGCCGGGGCGATCTTCACGCTCGGCGCCGGGCAATGCGAGTGATCACCGACGAGGATGTTGCCAAGAAGCTGTTCGACACCATAGCCCCGCGCTACGCCGGTCGGCCCGGAGGTTACACCCGTATCTATCGCACGGGCACCCGAAGGGGAGATGGAGCGCCCCTGGTGTCCCTGGAACTGACCTGACCCGTGGACGCCTCGGGATCCCCATCGGGCGGGGGCCGTGTCCCTCCGCCCGAGCGTCCTTCCGAGGTTCGGGTCGAGCCGCTGATCTGCCTTGAACAGGTGACGCACTGCTACGATGCCGACCGCCGGGATCAGCCTGCCCTGGATGCAGTTGACCTGGAAGTGGCGGATGGCGAATTCGTCGCCATCGTTGGGGCGAACGGCAGCGGCAAGTCCACCCTCGCCAAACACCTGAACGCCCTGCTCCTGCCAACTGAAGGCGAGGTGCGCGTGGCGGGATTGGACACCCGCGACCCCGCCACCGTCTGGGAAGTCCGGCGGATGGTCGGCATGGTCTTCCAGAACCCTGACAACCAGATCGTGGCCACCGTCGTGGAAGAGGATGTGGCTTTCGGCCCTGAGAACCTGGGCGTGGAGTCGGCCGCGATCCGGACACGGGTCAAGGAAGCGCTGGCCATGGTCGGTATGACCGAGTTCCACTCGCGCGCCCCCCATCTGCTATCCGGGGGACAGAAACAAAGGGTGGCGATCGCCGGCATCCTCGCGATGCGCCCCCGCTGTCTGGTCCTGGATGAGGCGACATCCATGCTCGATCCTTCCGGCCGCGATGAAGTCTTGAACACCGTCCGCCGGCTTAACAGGGACGAGGGGCTGACCGTCGTTCACATAACCCATTTCATGGAGGAAGCTGCGACTGCGGACCGGGTTGTGGTCATGGACCGCGGTCGCATCATCGCGCACGGGACGCCGCGGACCGTATTCGCGCAAGCGCGGCGACTGGAGCGCATTGGTCTGGATGTACCCCCGATCACAGCGCTGGCCGGCATTCTGGCTGCGGCCGGATTGCCCGTCCGCCCCGACCTGCTGGCGGTGGAAGAAGTGGTTGACGCCCTATGTCCATCCTGATCGAGAAAGTCGAATACACCTATTCGGGTGGCGCGGGCTCGACTCCGGCTTTGGCCGGCATCGATCTCGTCATCGAGGACGGCGAGTTTGTGGCGGTCATCGGTCCGACGGGTTCGGGGAAGTCGACCCTCGTACAACACCTTAACGGTCTCTTGCGCCCCGACCGCGGTCGGGTGGTGGTAGACGGCGTGGACCTCGCCGATCGGCACACCAACCTGAAAGCTGTTCGCCAGAAGGTCGGCCTGGTCTTCCAATATCCTGAACACCAGCTATTCGAGGAGACCGTGCTGGAGGATGTCGCGTTCGGACCGCGTAACCTGGGCATGCCTCCCGACGTCGTGAGCGAGCGCGTGGCCAGGGCATTGCTGACGGTAGGGCTTGATCCGGCCGAGATCGGCCCGAGATCGCCCTTCGCGCTGTCGGGCGGCCAGATGCGCCGCGTAGCCCTGGCCGGCGTTCTGGCCATGGAACCGCGGATATTGGTCCTGGACGAGCCGGCGGCCGGGCTCGATCCTCGCGGCCGCCGGGACATCCTGGGGCACATTCAGCGCCTACGCGCCGAGCGGGGCATTACCGTGATCCTGGTATCACATAACATGGAGGAAGTCGCCCGCCTGGCGAGCCGATTGGTCGTGCTGAACGCCGGACGAGTCGTGCTCGAGGGGCCGACCCGCGAGGTATTTGGTCAGAGCGACCTGCTCTGCCGGATCGGGCTGGGCGTGCCCAGCATTACCCGGTTAGCGGCGGAGTTACGCCGGCGGAACCTGAATGTCCCGGCGGACGTCGTGACCGTGGAAGAAGCGGCGAGCGAGATCCTGAAGCTGTGGTCGTCCCGGTCAGGGCAGGCTCGGGCTCATGCTTAGAGACATAACCATCGGGCAGTATCTGGCCCGGGACACGGCCGTCCACCGGCTGGATCCCCGTACCAAGATCATCTCGACCATGCTCTTCATGGTCCTCTTGTTCCTCGTACCACATCTGGCGGGCTATGCTTTCCTTGGCAGCTTCGCCGCCGCAGTCGTCATCCTGGCAGGTATTCCGCCGAGGATGCTGCTCCGGAGCATCCGTTCCCTGGCCTTCATCCTTACTCTGACCTTCCTCTTACAGCTCTTCATGACCCCGGGGGAGCCGCTGTTTGCCCTGGGACCGCTGGTGGCGACCCGCGAGGGTTTCACCATGGGTGCGTTCATGATCTCCCGGCTCACCCTGTTGATCGTGATGACCTCGCTCCTCACCCTGACTACGTCGCCCATCGCCCTCACCGATGGGCTTGAGTACCTGCTCCGGCCCTTCCGGCGGTTTGGTCTGCCCGCCCACGAACTCGCCATGATGATGACCATCGCCCTCCGGTTCATCCCTACTCTCCTCGAGGAAGCGGACAAGATCATGAAGGCTCAGATGGCGCGTGGAGCCGACTTTCGTAGTGGAAACCTGCTGCGCCGGGCGCGAAGCCTGATCCCGCTGCTGGTACCGCTGTTCGTCAGCGCCTTTCGGCGGGCCGACGAACTGGCATTGGCGATGGAGGCACGCTGCTATCGGGGAGGGGAGGGTCGCACCCGCATGAAGCAACTGGCATTCGCCCCCCGGGACGGCATTGCCTTTACCACCGTCGCCGCCATGTTCTTGGGGGTGCTGTTCCTTCGTGTCTGGTCCTGATCGCCAAGGCGGGCAAGTTCGCAACTTGCGCTTGACGGTAGCGTACGAGGGTACGGCTTTTCATGGCTTCCAAGCTCAACGCCCCGGTCTGCGCACGGTACAGGTGGAACTCGAGCGATCCGTCTCCGCACTGACGGGGGAGGCGGTCAGGGTTACCGGAGCCAGCCGGACCGATTCCGGCGTGCACGCGCGTGGTCAGGTGGTCAATTTCCGCACCGGGTCAGCGATACCGGTGGATCGCTGGCCGCGGGCGCTGGGATCCCACTTGCCGCCGGATCTGGTCGTCCAGGATGCCGTCGAGGCAGCAGCCGACTTTCACGCCCGCTACTTCGCCTTGGGCAAGATATACCGTTACCTGGTGTACGAATCCGCCGTTCCGTCTCCCTTCTGGGATCGCTACGCTTTGCGCTGGCCCGGCCCGCCGCTGGACACGAGCGCCATGCACCGCGCCGCAACCGCGCTTCAGGGCTACCACGACTTCCGGGCGTTTCACGATACGGGCTCCCGGGTCGGAGACACCCGCCGTCACTTGTTCTACGCGGGGCTTCACCAGTTCACGGATGAGGACCGGCCGGCGATCGTCCCCCCGCCGGCCGGCCCCGGCAAGACCCGGTTCCTGGGGATCACCCTGATCGCGGACGGTTTCCTCTACCACATGGCCCGCGTGATGGTAGGCACCTTGCTGGAGGTGGGCCGGGCCGGGCTCACGGCCGACTCCCTGTGCGAGCGCTTGGCCGACGGCCGGAGAGATCTGACCGGGCCCACCGCCCCGGCCAAGGGGCTATGGCTTGAGCGGGTTCTATACTGCCAGGCAGCCCTTCATTCCCTCCTCCCTCCGATCTGAACCGGGTCGGCCGAACCCGCCCCTACATCCGATACGGCGGGCATGGGCGTCGTCTTGGGGATGCGAGTCCCCTACAGGAGTGGGGCAGGACGGTCTAGTGTTAGTGTCTTTGCCCGGCCTCGCCGTCACGCGGAAACAACAGCACGAGGCCCCTCGCCATGAGCGCGAACAACCCGATGACCCCAATCATCAACGGTAACCCGATGGTGGCCATCAGGATCGCCTTGCTCAGGGTGTCCGTCATGCTCGCACCTCGTTTCGAGCGTTCCTTATGTAGCTGGTCATAGCCCCAGGATCGCCTTGCTGACGGCGATCACCACCACTCCGGCCACGATCGAGCATAGCTGTCCGGAGATGTTCACGGCGATGGCATGCATCAGCAAGTAGTTTTGCCGGTCCTCGGCGAAAGCCATCTTGGCCACCACCCTGCCCGCCATGGGAAAAGCGGAGATCCCGGCCGCCCCTATCATGGGGTTAATCTTCTCGCGGCGGAGCACATTCAAGAGCTTCGCGATCATAATGCCGCCGGCGGTGGCGAACACCATCGCCGCAAGGCCGAGTCCCATCACCCCGAGCGTCACCCAGTTCAAGAACGTTTCCGCGGTCATGGTCCCCCCGATGGTAAGTCCGAGGAGCAGCGTGACCACGTTGACCAACTCATTCTGGGCGGAGTGGCTCAAGCGCTCGGCAACACCGCATTCCCGCAGGAAATTGCCGAGCATCAAGAACCCTACCAGCGGCACCGCCACGGGGGCAATCAGGCCGGCCACGATCACCACGCACAAGGGAAAGAGCAGGCGCGCAGCGCGGGAAACCTCCGGCCCGCCGCTATACACCATGCGGATCCGGCGCTCTGCGGGACTCGTCAGCAGACGGATCACCGGAGGCATGATGAGAGGGGTGAGCGCCATGTAGGAGTAGGCTGCCAGCGCCAATGGTCCCAGGATTTCGGGAGCATATAGCGAGGCCACAAAGATGGTGGTAGGACCGTCGGCCGTACCCAGGATGCCGATGGCGACCGCCTGGGTGAGGGGAAAACGCAACAGGCTTGCCGCGATGATGGTGGCGAAAATGCCGATTTGCGCCGCCGCGCCGATCAGCATTACTTCGGGATTGCGCAGCAAGGGGCTGAAGTCGCACATCGCCCCGACGCCGATGAAGATGAGGATCGGGAACAGTTCAGTCCAGACTCCAATCCGGAGGAGCAGGGTCAAGGGGCCGGCCTCGGTGACCGCGCCAGAGAGGGGCAGGTTGGCCATGATAGCCCCGAATCCTATGGGGATGAGCAGCAAGGGTTCATAGCCCTTCTTGACTGCGAGGTAGATCAGGGTGAACCCTATCGCCCACATCACCCCGTGGTGCCAACTTAGTTCAATGATGCCCGCCATCAGGCCTTCCAGTGTCGCGTACACCTTGCCCGATAACCGCCCTTCCGCCGGAGCGCGTACACTATGGCAGCCGGTCCCTGCGGCAGTGATGCGAGACCGGCCAACTTCTCACGCCTGCATTATATAGCACGATGCGCCGGAAGTCGACGGAAGAACTGAGGAGTTCCCCGCGTCCCTCGGGGCACTCCCGGGGCATGAAAGCCGCGGGGCGGCGAGAGACCTCGCTCCCGCGGTAGGGCACGGCGAGCCCCGTCCGGTAGGGGCGGGCTCCGAACCCGCC
>DOZU01000189.1:6483-6638 GCA_003517845.1 Clostridiales bacterium
GCCGGGATGCCGAGATCGCATATCCTCAAGGGCCGCCTGATCGTGAGTTCATTTTCTCGGAAGTATCGCTTGACGTCCGGCAAGCCCCCCGGTAGAATCATAGCGAAGAGTGATACTCGTTATCATTGCATCAACGGATCGAGACCGGGGGGATG
>DOZU01000189.1:6771-7421 GCA_003517845.1 Clostridiales bacterium
GCGAGACCGGCCAACTTCTCACGCCTGCATTATATAGCACGATGCGCCCCAAGTCGACGGAAGGACTCTGGAGATCCCCGCGTCCCTCGGGGCATGGGGGTCTTCTCAGAAGTATAGCTTGACGTCCGGCAAGACCTCCGGTAGAATCATGGCAAAGAGTGATACTCGTTATCAGTGTGTCATCGGATCGAGACCGGGGGGATGCCGCTTGCGCCTGGATCAGTGCTGGACAGGTCAGCGCCTCGTAGTGCAGTCGGTGGAAGATGGGCTGGTCCGGGATATGGCCGTTCGCATCGGCCTTGGCGCCGGAGTCGAAGTCACATGCCAGACGAAACTCCCCCTGGGGCCGGTCGTCTTGACCTGGGGCGACCAGGAGATTGCGGTAGGGAGAGGCATCGCCCGCCGGATTATGGTAAGAGTCCAGCGTGGGCGGCGGGGAGAGGCGGGCGAGCCGTGAATCCTGGACGCGAGGCAGGCTGTCACACCCATGGCTCCCGAGATGGGATTCGCCCTGCGCCGGGCGGGAAGATCATCGTCCTGGCCGGCAACCCGAACACCGGCAAGTCACTGGTCTTCAACTACCTCACCCGCCTGTATGCCGACGTGTCCAATTATCCGGGGACTACTGTGGACTTGCTCTCGGGACGAAT
>DOZU01000130.1 GCA_003517845.1 Clostridiales bacterium
ACCACCTGCGAGTTGACCGATACGCAGATGGATGCAGGGTAGCCGCGGTACCCCTTGAAGGCCGGCTTCCCGCCTGAGCGGCGGATAAATCGCTCCGCCGCTCGATCGAGGTCGATGGTCCTCACGCCCGGCGACACCCGGCTGCACAACTCGGCCAGGCAGCCGGCAACCAACCGCCCTGCCTCTCGCATGAGTTCAAGTTCGGCGGGAGTCTTCAAGGGTATCACCGCCGGCCGGTCCCCCGTAACCACCCCGTAACCGAGTGGTAGACCACATCGGGGGCAGGCGTGCCGTCGACTTCCCTGAAGGCCCCGCAAGCCCCGTAGTACTCCGCCAGGGGACGCGTAGAATCCTGATACACCTTGAGCCGCCGGCGGACGGTGTCTTCCCCATCGTCATCCCGTTCGCGGAGTTCACCGCCGCACTCGTCGCATCGGTCCGCCTGACGGGGTACCGCCCCGGTAAGGTGGTAGTTCCTCCCACACTCACTGCAGACCCTGCGGCCGACTGACCGCTTCACGAGGTCTTCCTCCGGCACGTTCAAGTGGAACACGTGGTCGATGGAGAGGCTCATCCGATCTAGCAGCTTATCCAGCGCCATCGCCTGAGCAACGGTCCGGGGGAAGCCATCCAGTATAAAGCCGCGCGCAGCGTCCGGTTGGGCAAGCCGGTCGGCAATCAGGTCGACCATGACCGTATCGGGGACGAGGCCGCCTTGATTCATGACTGCCTCAACCTCACGGCCGAGCACGCTTCCCGCCTCCACGGCCCGTCGCAGGATATCCCCCGTCGCGATGTGGGCGAGCTTGAACTCCCTGGCCAGGCGACTGGCCAGGGTGCCCTTGCCGGAGCCGGGGGCGCCCAAGAGGATGATGCGCATGGACTCCGTCACCGCATGAATCCCTGGTAATGGCGCATGATCAGGTGGACTTCAATCTGCTTCATGGTCTCCAAAGCTACTCCCACCAGGATCAGCAGTGCCGTGCCCCCAAAGTAGATGTTGACCCCGGTGACCTCGGCCACCCCCACCGGCATGACCGCCGCCACGAAGGCCAGGAAGATCGCGCCGACCAGCGTGATCCGGTACAAGATCCGTTGCAGGTGGTCGGCGGTGGGCCGGCCAGGCCGCAGGCCTGGGACGAAGCCACCCCACTTCTTCAAGTCGTTGGCGACATTGACCGGATTGAAGGTGATAGCCGTATAGAAGTAGGTGAAGAAGACGATCAGTAGCACGTTCAGGCTGATGTACAGGACGCTGCGGAAGTCCAAGGCAGCCGCCACGGCCTGGGCCCAGGGCTGCGGGATGAACTGCGCGATTGTGGCAGGAAAGGCCAGCACGGAGGTGGCGAAGATAACGGGGATGACCCCGGCCGAGTTGATCCGGACGGGGATGTGGGTGGTCTGCCCTCCATACATCCGGCGACCCTTGACCCGCTTGGCATACTGCACGGGAACCCGCCGCTGCCCTTCTTGCACCAAGACCACTGCGCCGATGGCCGCGAGCGCTACGATGGCCAGGAGCAGCAGATTGAAGATGTTGAGCACCCCTGCCGTCAAGTAGGTCCAGAGATTGACCAGACCCTCGGGCGTCCGAGACACAATGCCGGCAAATATGATCAGGGAAATGCCGTTGCCGATCCCCCGTTCGGTGATCTGCTCACCAAGCCACATGAGAAACACCGTTCCCGCGGTGAGGGCAAGGGCTACCAGGGAAATGCTCAAGAAGCCCGGGTTGATGATGGCATGACGGAGCCCGAAGGACATGCCGAACGCCTGGATGAGGGCAAGTACGACCGTGCCGTAGCGCGTGTACTGAGTTATCTTCCTGCGTCCCTCATCCCCCTCCTTTGCCAGTTGCTCC
This sequence comes from Clostridiales bacterium, assembly GCA_003517845.1. Lineage (GTDB taxonomy): Bacteria > Bacillota > Sulfobacillia > UBA995 > UBA995 > UBA995. Next base: position 1,862 of record DOZU01000130.1, read on the forward strand.
AAGCTGGGGATGACCACGGTCAGCAATTGCATGATGATTGACGCGTTGATATATGGAGTTATGCTCATTGCAAAGACGGAGAACGCTTTCAGGGCGCCTCCGGAGAACAGGTCGAGCAGACCGAGCAACGTCCCTTCGGCTATCAAGTCGGCGATTACCTCGGCATCCACCCCGGGAACCGAGATGTGGACGCCGATCCGGAAGACCACGAACATCCACAAGGTGAAGAAGATCCGCCGGCGAAGGTCGCCGATTCGGAAGGCGCTCCGTAGCGTCTCCAGGAACCTCAACTGCCGATCACCTCGGCTTTCCCTCCGGCCTCCTCGATCTTACGGGCGGCTCCGGCGGAGAAGTGATGAGCCCTGACCACGAGCGGGCGGTCGATCTCCCCCGCTCCCAGGATTTTCACCCTGCTCTCCGGTCCGGATACCAGCCGCTCCGCGGCCAGGCTGTCCGGCGTCACTTCGCTGCCGGCGGCGAAACAACTCAGCCTGCCAACGTTGACCACGTCGAAAACCTGCCGGAAGGGGTTGTGGAAGCCTCGCTTTGGTGAACGGCGCTGCAGCGGCATCTGGCCTCCCTCGAACCCGGGGCCCTTCCCGCCTCCCGCCCTGGCTTTCTGGCCCTTGTGGCCACGCCCGGAGGTCTTGCCGTGCCCGGAGCCCGTCCCCCGCCCAACTCGCTTGCGGGCCTTCGTTGACCCGGGCGCCGGCTTGAACTCATGTAACAACACCCGCACGCACCTCCTGGGCTGCTTTAGCTGTCCTCGGTCTTCTTCTTGCGTCTGGCGGCCGGCTTCGTTGCCGGTGGCGCTTCCGCCGCCGCGGCAGTGGCCGTAGCTGCACGGCCTTCATCCCGAGTCGCCTGGCCGGCCTTCGCCCCGGCCTTGCCGGTGGTGCGCTTGCGGGTTGCCGCAGGTCTGGCCTCCGCCTCCGGTGCCGAGTCCGGGTGGCCGCCTTCATCCACCGGCCTCGTCTCGGTCGACGCCGGTTTGGATGCAGTGCGTTTGGCCCGTGGTGCGCCGGCCTTCCCACCAAGCGAGCGTTCGATCACCGGCACCGAGGTCGGAGACGCCATCGCCTCGCCGCCCTCAGCCCTGGCGACTTCCTCCACGCTCACCAGATGGGCCACCAGGCGGAGCATGCCCCGGAGTGAGGGGCCGTCGACATGCAGGGCCGATTGTCCCAGTTTTCTGAGCCCGAGCGCCCGCAGGGTCCTGCGGTGTCGCAGGGACGTGCTGACCCCGCTTCGGACATGGGTGACCTTTATGCGGGACTTCATGACTCGATCCCTCCCCGAAACCGCATTCAGGACTCCGTAGCTGCCGCCTCTGGCTTCCTGCCGCGCAACCGCGCGATTTCCTCTGCGCTACGGAGCATTCTCAGGGCTTCCAGGGTTGCGTATACCACGTTATTAGGATTCGATGAGCCCAGCGACTTCGTCAAAACGTCCCGAATGCCCGCCAGTTCCATCACCGCTCGTACCGGCGCCCCGGCGATGAGGCCGGTACCCGGAGATGCCGGCTTGAGGAGCACCTGTCCAGCGCCGAACTGGCCGGTCACCGTATGCGGGATGGTGGCGCCCGCTCGGGACACCCGGATGAGGCTCTTCTTCCCATCCTGAATCCCCTTGGCAATGGCGTCGGGGATCTCGGCCGCCTTCCCCAACCCTGCCCCCACTTGGCCGTCGCCGTCGCCCACCACTACGAGCGCACTGAAGCTGAAGCGGCGTCCGCCCTTTACTACCTTGGCCACTCGGTTTATGGACACCACTTTTTCCTTGAACTCTCCTGGTGTCTCGGAACTGCTCCTCGGCAAGTGCTTGTTACCTCCTTGGACGTCAGGCGGGGGCCACCTAGAACTCGAGACCGGCTGACCGGGCTGCATCGGCCATTGCCTGCACTCTCCCATGATACCGGTAGCCGCCCCGGTCGAACACCACCCGGGACACGCCACGCTCCCGGGCGCGGCGGGCAATCAACTCGCCGACTCGCTGGGCCGTTGCCACTTTGCCTCCCCCGCCATCCTGGCCGGCCACTGCCGTCCGGATTTCGGGATCCAGGGAGGAAGCCGCAGCCAGCGTGACCCCCCGGCCGTCGTCGATCACTTGCGCGTAGATGTGTTGCAGGCTCCGGAATACGTTCAAACGCGGAGAATTCGCGGTACCGGAAATCCGCGTACGCAGCCGGCGATGGCGCTTGCGCCGAGCCTTATTCCGACCCTCATGCTTCAGCATGCTCTCTCTTCCCCCAGCCGCGGGCTCACTTACCTGTCTTGCCGGCTTTCCGCCTGACGCGTTCGCCGGCGTAGCGGATGCCTTTGCCTTGATATGGTTCCGGCGGACGTACGGCTCGAATCCGGGCGGCCACCTCACCCACCGTCTCCTTGCAGTTGCTCCGGACGACGATGCTTGCGGGTGTCGGGACCTGAATGTCCACCCCATCCGGCGGCAGGATCTCCACCTGATGGCTGAAACCTACATTCAGTACCAGTTTCCGGCCAACCAAGCTGGCGCGATAACCCACGCCGACGAGTTCCAAGTTTTTCTGATAACCTTCCGTGACCCCGACAACCATGTTGGCGATCAGGCTGCGAGTCAACCCATGCAGAGATCGGTGAAGGCGGCCATCGGTTGGACGGAGCACTTGCACCTCAATCTTACCGATCTCTAGCTTCATCGGCGCAGGTATATTCCGCACCAGTTCGCCTCTTGGCCCGGTTACTTGCACCGTATTCCCGTCCAGCTTGATGGTAACACCGGGCGGAAGAGGCACCGGCTTACGTCCTACTCTCGACATGCCTGGACTACCTCCTGGCTCCGGGAAAGGGTCATCACCAGATGTGGCAGATGACTTCGCCCCCCAGACCTAGTTCCCTGGCTTCCCGGTCGGTCATCAAACCCCGGGAAGTGGACACGATCGCCGTACCCAGTCCGCCGAGCACCCGCGGCAGTTCTTCCTTGCCGGCGTATACCCGCAGACCAGGCTTGCTTACCCGCTTGAGACCGTTGATTACCAGTTCCTTCCGCGGTCCGTAGCGCAGATGAATTCGAATCTTGTTCTCGGGACTCCCCGCCACCCATTCGAAGTCCCGGATATACCCTTCGCGCTTCATGATCTCGGCCATGGCCCGCTTCAATCGCGAACCAGGGACCTCCACCCGCTCCCGCCGAACCAGAGTAGCATTGCGGATTCGGGTCAACATATCCGCCACAGGGTCGGACATGGCCATCTTTCGGGCACCTCCTCGTGCGGGCCGGCCGGAGTCCGGCGAGCTTACCAGCTAGACTTACGTATGCCGGGGATCTGCCCCTGATGGGCTAGCTGGCGAAAACACATGCGACACATGGCGAACTTCCCCATATAGCCGCGGGGTCGACCGCAGACGCGACACCGATTGTGCACGCGTGTGCCATGCTTGGGTTCGCGTTTCCACTTCTCGATCATCGCCTTGGTTGCCAATCTAACCGAACCTCCTCACGCCGTCTCCCGAAATGGCATACCCAGTGCCTTCAAGAGCCCCAGGGCTTCCTCATCGGTCCTGGCGGTAGTGACGATCGTAACATCCATCCCCCGGACCTTGTCGACCTTGTCGTACTCGATCTCGGGGAAGATGAGCTGCTCGCGAATGCCCAGGGTGTAGTTGCCCCGCCCGTCGAAACCGCGTGGCGATATGCCCCGGAAGTCGCGGACCCGAGGCAAGGCGATGTTGACCAGACGGTCGAGGAAATCATACATACGGTCTCCTCGCAGCGTCACCTTGCAGCCGATGGACATGCCCTTTCTCAGCTTGAAGGCGGCCACCGACCGCTTGGCCTTGAGGACCACCGGTCGCTGTCCGGTGATGGTGGCCAAGTCGCCAGTTGCACCCTCCAACGCCTTGGCATTCTGGGTCGCCTCACCCACTCCCATGTTCACCACTATCTTCTCCAGGTGGGGAACTTCCATGGGGTTGCCATACCGGAACTGCTCTCTTAGAGCGGGCACCGCTTTGTCCCGATATATCTCCTTGAGCCTAGCGGGCACCTTTGCACCACCTACCGATCTACGACTTCGCCGCACTTCTTGCAGGTCCGAACGCGCCGACCATCATTGAGCTGGGTTTTCTTCAAACGCGATGGCCGATTACACCGGCCGCACACCAGCATCGCTTTGGCGCTCGGGATGGGTGCCTCCTGATCGATTATACCGCCTTGCATGGCTTTCCCCTGCGGCCGCGTGTGCTTCTTGACCACGTTGACGCCTTCAACCACAATCCTGCCCTTGTCCGTCTCGGATCGGATCACCTTGCCTCGCTTGCCCCGATCCTTGCCGGAGATGATGACCACAACATCCCCTTTGCGGACATGCATTGGCCCGCTGGGGTCTGCAACTCGCCCGCCCACGGATCTAACCCTCCTTGCCCGGAGACACCGGTCCTAGAGGACTTCCGGTGCCAGGGAGATGATCTTCATGAATGCGTGTTCTCTCAGTTCCCTGGCCACGGGTCCGAAGATTCGGGTCCCCCTGGGTTCCCGATCGTCCTTGATGATGACCGCGGCGTTGTCGTCGAAGCGGATATGCGATCCATCCTCGCGGCGAATCCCGCGCCTCGACCGCACCACCACTGCCTTGATCACGTCGCCTTTCTTGACGACCCCGCCCGGCGCCGACTCTTTCACCGAGGCCACGATAATATCGCCAATATTAGCGTACCGGCGTCTGGAGCCTCCGAGGACCCTTATGCACATGATCTCCTTGGCTCCGGTGTTGTCGGCAATGTTCAGTCTGGTTTGCGCCTGGATCATGGGGCACTCCTTCCCGACGGCACGACTTACCGGGCGCGCTCTACGATTTCGGCAACCCGCCAGCGCTTATCCCTGGACAGCGGCCGGGTCTCCACGATGAGCACGCGGTCTCCGACCTTGCACTCGTTCCGCTCATCATGGGCCTTGAACCGGCGAGTACGGCGCACGCGCCGGCCGTACAGGGGATGCTTTTTGACCATTTCGATGGCGACGACCACCGTCTTGTCCATGCGGTCGGACACCACGGTCCCGACGCGCTCCTTCCGGGCTCCCCGGATGTCATCCATGAATCCTGCCTCCTGCTACTACTTCGAATCGCGCAAGTTCAGTTGCCGCTCGCGCTGTATGGTCATGACCCTCGCGATATCCTTGCGCACGCGCCGGACGCGCATGGGGTTGTCCAACTGCCGGACTGCCAGCTGAAAGCGCAGGTTGAACAGCTCTTCCCTCAATGCCCGCAGCTTGGCCTCCAACTCATCCGACCCAAGTTCCCGGAGTTCCGCGGGTTTCACGTGGTCTCACCGCCGTGCTCTTCGCGCTTTATGAACTTCGTCCG
>DOZU01000038.1 GCA_003517845.1 Clostridiales bacterium
TGTCTGCCCCGACTTCACCTATCTCCTGGAGAACCGCGACCGCTTCCGGGGACTCGTCATCACTCACGGTCACGAGGACCATCTGGGAGGGGTGCCTTATCTCCTGAAAGATCTCCAGGTGCCGATCTACGGCCCCGGTCTGGCCCTCGGACTGCTCGAGGACAAACTCCGCGAGCAGGGTGTGAAGCTGCCCCGCGGTTCGCGGACGATCACGCCGGGGGAGAAAGTCCGGGTGGGATCGTTTGACGTCGAGGCCTTCCGGGTCAACCACAGTATCGCCGACACGGTGGGACTGGCCATCGATTCCCCGGCTGGCCTGGTCGTTCACTCGGGAGACTTCAAGTTCGATCAGACGCCGGTGGACGGGAATGTCGCCGATCTGCAGCGGCTGGCCGGCTATGCCGAACGCGGCGTCCTCGCCCTGTTCTCCGACAGCACCAACGCGGATCGGCCGGGTTTCACGCCCTCGGAGAAGACGGTGGGCAGGGTGCTCGACGAGATCTGCCAGAATGCGCCCGGCCGCATCGTGGTGACCACTTTCGCCTCCAATGTCCATCGGGTGCAGCAATTGCTCTGGGCGGCTCGCCGGGCGGGGCGTCAGGTTGCCCTGGTAGGCCGCAGCCTGGAGCGCACGGTGGAAGTGTCGTCGCGCCTGGGCTACCTGGAAGTGCCCGAAGGGACCTTGGTGGATCTGGAAGTGGCCAACCGCTTGTCTGCCCGGGAAGTCGTGTTGCTCACTACGGGGAGCCAGGGAGAACCGCTATCGGCCTTGGCCCGCATGGCCAACGGCGAGTTTCGGCGGGCCGAGGTCCGCCGGGGCGACACGGTGGTGATCGCCGCCACCCCTGTGCCGGGCAATGAGCGGCTGGTGGCGCGCACCATCGATCAGCTGTTCCGCAGGGGCGCCGAGGTGGTGTACGAGGCCCACCGCGGGGTGCACGTATCGGGCCATGCCAGTCGGGAAGAACTCAAGTTGATGATCAATCTCGTACGGCCTCGCTTCTTCGTACCCGTCCACGGGCACTACCGCTTGCTGGTCCGCCATGCCGAACTGGCCCGGGAAGTCGGGATGGCCGAAGAGGATGTCGTCGTCGTGGAGAACGGCGCTGTGCTCGAGTTCACGGCCGAGGGAGTGCGAGAAACCGGCCGGGTTCCGGCCGACAATGTTATGGTGGATGGCCTGGGGGACGTGGGCAGCATCGTCCTTCGCGATCGACACCAGCTCGCGCAGGAAGGTGTAATGGTCGTATTCCTGGTCCTCGACCGCCAGGCGGGGACGATCGTGGCCGGGCCGGATATCGTCTCGCGGGGCTTCGTGTACATGAGGGAGTCGGAGGAACTGCTGGGCGAGGCGCGGCAGAAGGTGGCGGAGGCCCTGGCGCGGTTGGGCGCGGGACGGCTGGGCGACTGGCCCACCGTCAAGGGAGTGATCAAGGACACGCTCGGGCGATTCCTGCAAGAGCGCGTCGGACGGAAGCCCGTGCTCCTGCCGTTGATCCTCGAGGTAGGGGACCATATGATGCCGGTCCGCACCGGGGGGGGCAAGGCCCGGCGATAGGCACGATAATCGGTGGGCGGTTCCCGCCCGCCCGGTCAGGTGATGGGATTGCTGCAGGAAGTACTGGCCCGGATCCGGGACGCGGAGGCGGCCGGCAAGGACCGCTTGCAGGCGGCGGCGGAGCGAGTGGCAGAGATGCGGGAACAGGCGGAACTCGCCTGCGGCGAACGGACGGCCCGGGCGATGGCCGAGGTTGAGGAAGAGGGCCGCCGGATGGTGGCCCGGGCGGTTGCCCAGGCTGAGGCGGAAGCCGCTTCGTTACTGGAGCAGGCAGAGCGGGAAGCCGAGGAGTTGCGCGGGCAGGCTTCCGAGCGGATACCCACAGCTGTGTTGCTGGTCGTGGCGAAGACGGGAGAGGTCTATGGCCATCGCTAGCATGAAGCGGGCGTCGGTGCTATTCCCCCTTGAGCGGCGGGCCGAGGTGCTGGCTGTCCTGCAGGCCATCGGCGCGGTCCAGGTGGAACAGCCCGATGCCGCCCCGGCCGAGGAACCATCCTCCGGTGAGGCGGCCGGACGGGTCGAGCGGCTGACCCAGGTCTTGGCTTATCTTGACCGATGCGTTCCCGACAAGAAAGGCTTCCTCGAGTCCTTCGTCTCCCTGCGCCGGGAGGTGTCCGGCGCCGAAATCGCTCGACTGCTTGACCAGCTCGACCTCGATCGAAATGCCTCCGAGACGATGGCCGATGAGGTCCGCCGGGTGCAGATAGGCTCCCGGCTGGTTGAGATGGCGCGGGAGGAAGAACTCCTCACCCCGTGGCGCGACCTGCCCGTGCCCCTCGCGGACGTGGACGATACGCTGCGTACGGCCATCCGCGCCCAGGTGATCCCGGCGGCGGCTCTGGAGGGGACGCGGCGACTGCTGGAGGGGCGGCCGGCCCATTTCCTCGTGATCGCCTCTGACCGGCATAAGACCTGGGCGGTGGCCGCCTGGCCGCACGGTGAGCCCGGGATCGAGGACGGGTTGCTGGCGATGGGTGCCCATCGCGTGGCCTTTGGCCGCTTCGCAGATCTTCCGGCGCACGAGCTGTCCCGGCTGGGCGACGAGCGCCGCGCGCTCCAGGATGAACTCGAGGCGCTCGACGCCCGGGCCCGGTCGCTGGCGCGACTGCGGCCGGGACTCCGCGCCATGTACGACCATTATCAGGCGGTCCTGGAGCGGGAGCAAGTCCGGGTGGGGCGGACGGATCGGGTGGGCGTGGTCACGGGGTGGGTTCCCGCCGCCCGGGCGGATCGGCTACATGCCGCCATGGGCGAGCTGGAGGCCGTGGCCAGCATCGTGGAAGAACCCTCGCCCGGGGATACCCCGCCCATCCTGCTCGACAATCCTTCTTGGCTGCGGCCGTTCGAGGCAGTGACCACGCTATACGGCTACCCTCGGCCCGATGAGGTCGATCCGACCCCGCTTCTGGCACCGTTCTTCTTAGTATTCTTCGGGCTGGCGCTGGCGGATGCCGGATACGGCCTCCTGGTGCTTGCCCTGGCTTACCTGATTATACGACGACTTCGCTTGCGACCGGGCGAGGATCGCTTGCCCCGGCTCCTGATGCTCGGTGGCGTGTCCGCCATCGTGTTCGGGGCGCTGGGCGGGAGCTGGTTCGGCGACGGCCTCAACTTCCTGCCCGGCTGGGCTCCCGTAGTTTTCGCCCGCGATGTGCTTGCCCTCGTCGACCCGGTGGCCAACCCGGTGGTCGTATTGCTCATCTCCCTGGGGCTGGGCCTGCTGCAAGTCTGGGTGGGCATCGCCGCCAAGGCCGCCATGCAGTTTCGGGCGGGCAAGCGGGCCGACGCTCTCTGGGATCAGGTGCCATGGCTGGTCTTTCTCCCCAGCCTGGCCGCGGTCCTGGCCGGCGAGGCGCTCGGTCCCGCCGCCGCCGAAGTCGCCCCCCGCCTGGCCCTGGTCGGCGCCGTCGCGCTGGCCCTGGCCGGCGCTCGCCGGCAAAGGAACTGGCTGCTCAAACCCTTCTCGGGCTTCATGAACATCTATCCCGTGATGGGATACCTGGGCGACGTGCTGTCGTACTCGCGGCTGCTCGCTCTCGGCCTGGCTTCCACGGTCATCGGCATCGTGGTCAACCAGGTGGCGGCGCTCGTGCGTGACATCCCCTTGATCGGCATCCTCCTGGCCGTCGTGGTGATGGCCGGGGGGCACGCGTTCAACCTGCTGGTGAGCACGCTGGGCAGCTTCGTCCATTCCGGCCGGCTGCAGTTCGTGGAGTTCTTCACCAAATTCTTCGAGGGCGGGGGCAAGTCTTTCCGGCCTTTCTGCCGGGGAGGACGCTACACGGTGGTGCGCGGCTGACCCGCCACCCACAGATGCGGAGGGATAGGCATGCAGATCTTCATATCGCTACTGGCTTCGCTATTCGTACTGGGGACGGTGGCCGGCATCTTCTTCGCCGGTCTGGCGGATGGCGTGGGATTGGCTCTCCTGGGGGCCGCTACCGCGGTGGCTCTGGCCGGCACCGGATCGGCGCTCGGCGTCGGCATAGCCGCTGAAGCGGCGGCCGGCGTCACCGCCGAGGACCCCGACAAATTCGGCCGTCTCCTGCTCCTGCAGGCCCTCCCCGGCACGCAGGGCTTCTATGGATTGATCACCGCCTTCCTGGTGATGAACCGGCTGGGTTTCTTCGCGGGAGAAGTCGCCGACCTGAGCCTCGCCACGGGGCTGCAGTTCTTCCTCGCCTGTCTGCCGACGGCCATCGCCGGCTTCCTGTCCGCTTACTTCCAGGGTCGGGTGGCCGTCGCCGGCATCAACCTGGTGGCCAAGCGCCCGGACCAGTCCGGCAAGGCCCTGATCATGACGGGACTCGTGGAAACCTACGCCGTCCTCGGCCTCCTCATCAGCATCCTGATGATCTTCGGGATCCGGATCTAGCCGGGGAGGTCATCAGGTGTCGATTGAGCGACTGGTGAAGAAACTGCACGAGCAGGTGGACCGCGAGGCGGAGGCCATGTTCGATGCGGCTCGCAAGGACGTGGCGGAACTGGACGCGCGCGAGGAAGATCGCGTGGCGGCCCTGGTACGCGCCATCCGGGATCGCGCCGGCCGCGAGGCGCAGGCGGGCCGGCAAAGAGTGCTCAGCGAAGCGCGCCTCCGGGCCCGCGCCATCCTGGCCCACACTCGGCGCGCGGTGCTTGACGAGGTGTTCGAGGCGGCCCGAGCGAAACTCCTCGCCGACCGCAGTCCCGAGTATCGCGAGCGACTGCTGAGGGTCTTGTCCGCGATGGCGAGGGGAACCGGGCAGGTGATCCTGTCGCCCGCCGATCGACAGAACCTGGGTGCCTGGCTGGTGGCCCAGGCCAACGCGCGGTCGGGAGCCTCGCTGCAGCTTTCGGAGGAGACCCGCCCGCTGCTGGGCGGCTTGGTGCTGGTGACCGGGCCGGTTGAGGTCAATGTCAGCCTGGATGCAATCCTGGCCCAGATTCGCGAGGACCTGGAGCCCCAGGTGGCCCGCGTGCTCTTCGGAGAGGGATGACCGCAATTGGATTGGATGCATCCCGCGACCGACACGGACTACGCCCATCTGAGCGGACGTATCCGCGCGATGGAGGCCCGTATGCCGGGCTTGGCGGCCCTGGAGCGGCTGGCCGATGCCCCGTCGCCGGCCGCGGTCTGCCGGCTGTTGGCCGAAACCGATTACCGGCAGGTAAGCGAGGCGGAAGAACCGGCCGGCGTCGTGGAGGCAGTCCTGCTGGGCGTATACCGGGAGGTCCGCAGCTTGAGCCCCCATCCAGCCCCGGTGGACTTGGTCGCGCTGGGGCGATGGCTTGGTGCGGAAGCCGCGCGAGCCCGGCAAGGGGAACTTGCCGGCCAGCCGGGCAATCCGCACGAGCTGGATGAGCAGCTCCACCACGAACGGTTCGGCCGCATGCGCCGGGCTGCCGCCGAGATCGGCACCGAATTTTTCGAGGAACTGGTCGGCCGGTGGGGAGATCTCGTCAACTTCGAGGCCATGGCTCGGGCGAAGCTGCTGGGGCAGGCGGGCCAATCGCTGGCGCGCCGCCTCGTGCCGGGCCAGCAGGAGCCGGAGCTGTTCCTGCGGGCGGCAGGTGAGCCCTGGGAGCAGTTGCCGCGGCTATTCGCCGGTACCCCGCTCGAGCGAGGTTCGGCGCGAGTGGCCGAGGAGGCAGGCCGGGAAGGGGCCATGCCAACCCTGGGGAAGGCCATGGACGACGCGCTCATCGCCTTTGTCCGGGGCGCCCGGCGTCTGGCCATGGG
>DOZU01000216.1 GCA_003517845.1 Clostridiales bacterium
CTGGGCAATGCTGGCGTCCAAGCCGACCCCCGCGACATTGAGGAAGCTGCCGCGAAGCGAGCTGCCCAGGTCAACGTGCCGCTCGACGCCCCGGGCGAGCGTACGGCAGGCACCTTGCAGGTCGAGGGGCAGGGCCAACGAGTGAGCTGTACCGTTGCCGGTCCCGGCGGGGATGATCCCCAGCACCGTGTCGGTCCCCGCCAAACCGCGCGCGACTTCGCGTATCGTGCCGTCGCCTCCCATAGCTGCGACGGCCGTATGCCCCGAGCGGGCAGCGTCGGCTGCCAGTTCCGAGAGTCCCGCCAGACCGTCATGTAAGACCGAGGAGAACGCAAGCCCTTCACGGGCGAGCATGCGCTGGACGCGCGGCCAGCACTTTGCAGCCCTGCCGGAACCTGCGGACGGGTTCACTATGACCAAGACCGCGTCCAACTGGAAGACCTCCCCGTCGTCGAACGCACCGCGGCCACCGTCTCGGCCAGGAGTTCGGGTTCTCCCGCATGCGCCAGGTTCCCGACCACGACGGTATCGACCAGCGCTGCCATCTCGGCCGCCCGTTCCGGCCGATCGATGCCCCCCCCGTAGAAGGTGCGGGAACGGGTGAGCGCCCGGGCCACCCGCGCGACGAGCCGGGCATCGCCGTAGCAGCCGCTATACTCCAGGTAGACCACGGGGGCGCCGAACAACCCTTCCGCGCAACGGCCATAGGCCACCGCATCCTCCGGAGACAGGGGCGCGTTCGCCCGGGTCAGCCGGGCCACAGCCGAATCGGGGTTGAGCACGATGTACGCCTCCGGCACGACGGCCTGCCAGAACTCGTCCCGCCAATCGGCGAAATCCCGCAGGGCCTGCTGGTGGGCGCCGACCAGCCAGTAAGGGTCGCCGGCGTTGAGCACGAAGGGGACGAGGTACAGGTCGGCTCCCAACACCAGGGCGGCCGGCGACGATACCTCCAGCGCTACCGGTAGCCCGCAGCCCGCCACCCGTTCGAGGAGCGATCGCACGGCCTGCGGAGTGATTCCCTGGGTACCGCCCACGACCAGGGCATCGGTGCCACTCCGGAGCACGCCCGCCAATCGCCGGCCGTCGAGTGGCCGGTCAGGGTCGAGCTTCGTCAGGTGCCGCCAACCCCCCAGGCGTTCCCGCCAGGTATCCGCCAGCACGGCTTGCCTCCACCGATGATCCGCGACCTGCCCTGATTATAGGACCGCCGTACGCCAGCCGTAAAGGCGAAAGGCGGCGGATCGGCAAAGAAACACAATACTGAGAAGCCTGACCACCCCGCGGGAAGTACGCAAGCCGGATGCAGGCCATCGGGTGCGAGACGTTGGCCGATGGCTGCCGTTACGGGTAGTGCCAAAGACGATGATCACCTCACTCGCGCGATCATCCTGACCGGGCGGGTTGAGAACCCGCCCCTACCATGAGGCGCCACGTGCAGCCACGGCTCTGCGAGACCGTACCGTGGGGGCGGGTTGAGAAGCCGCCCCTACTGCTTCTGTCGGGTCTTCCGGAAATGGCAGGCGACGAAATGTTCCTCGCCCACGTCGATGAAGGCCGGCTCCTCCTGACAGATGGGCATGGCGTACCGGCACCGGGTGTTGAAGTGACACCCTATCGGCGGATGCATGGGACTGGGCACGTCGCCTTCGAGGATGATTCGCTCTTGCCGGAATTCCGGGTCCGGCAAGGGGATGGCCGACATCAGGGCCTCCGTGTAGGGGTGCAGCGGATTCGCGAACAACTCGTCGGATTGACATAGCTCCACAACCTGGCCAAGGTACATCACGCCGACCCGGTCGGATATGTGTTTGACCACCGCCAGGTTATGGGCGATGAACAAGTAGGTGAGCTTGAACTCGGACTGCAGGTCCTCGAGCAAGTTCAGGATCTGGGACTGGATGGACACGTCCAGGGCACTGACCGGCTCATCGCATATGATCAGCTTGGGGTTCAGGGCCAAGGCCCGGGCCACCCCGATCCGCTGCCGCTGGCCGCCGGAGAACTCGTGCGGGTAACGGCGGATGTGCTGAGGATTGAGCCCCACCACGTCCAGCAGGTTCTGGACTCGCTTCTCTTTCTCGCGGCCGCGGGCCACGCCGTGTATTTCCAGCGCCTCGCCGACGATGTCCCCCACGGTCATCCGCGGGTTCAAAGAGCTATAGGGGTCTTGGAAGATGATCTGCATCTGGCGGCGCAGCCGCCGCATCTCTTCCCGGTTCAAGTCGAATACGTTCCGCCCCTCGAAATAGACCCGGCCTTCGGTCGGCTCCAGCAGGCGGAGGATGACGCGACCGGTCGTGGTCTTGCCACATCCTGACTCGCCCACGAGGCCCAGGGTCTCTCCCGGCCGGATGAAGAAGTTGACTCCATCGACGGCCTTCACGTTCCCCACTTGCCGGCCGAAGACGCCGCCCGTCACCGGAAACCATTTGCGCAACTCCTGCACTTCCAGGAGCATATCGCTGCGGGGCTCGAACTCCGGAGCGGCCACTTCCCGCTTGCGAGGCATCTACGCCACCTCCTCGCGCGACCCGCCCGCGCGGACCCAGCAACTCACGCGACGCCCGCTGCCGAGGTCGATGAGCGGGGGTTCCTGACGGCGGCAAGTCTCCTCCGCCAGAGGGCAACGCGGATGGAAACTACATCCTGCCGGCAGGTTGACGGGATTGGGCACCTGGCCGGTGATCACGTGCAGTCGCCCCCGGGGCCGGTGCAGTCGGGGGATGGAGTTCAAGAGTCCTTCGGAATAGGGGTGGATCGGCTGGCGGAAGAGGCTGACCGAATCGCCTTCCTCCACCACTTTCCCCGCGTACATGACCACTACCCGCTTCGCCATCTCGGCTATGACCCCAAGGTCATGCGTGATGAGCATGATTGCCATGCCCAGCTCCTGCTTCAGCTTCTTCATGAGTTCCAGAATCTGCGCCTGGATGGTCACGTCCAGAGCGGTCGTGGGTTCATCCGCCATCAGCAGCTTGGGGTTGCAGGAAAGGGCCATGGCGATCATCACCCGCTGCCGCATGCCCCCCGAAAGCTGGTGAGGGTACTCGCGAACCCGCCGCTCCGGCAAGGGGATGCCGACCAATCTCAGCATATCGATGGACTTGTCCATGGCATCCCGCCGGCCGAGACCTTGATGGAGTTCTACGGCTTCCGCAATCTGCTCGCCACAGGTATATACGGGATTCAGGGAGGTCATCGGCTCCTGGAAAATCATAGCTATATCGTTACCGCGTATGTCCCTGAGCTGTGCCTCGGTCTTGAGCATCAGATCCTCGCCTTCGAACAGGATATTGCCGCCGGCGATTTTCCCCGGTGGGCTGGCGATCAGCCGCAGGATGGATAGGGCGGTCACGCTCTTGCCGCAGCCCGACTCCCCCACCACCCCGAGCGTTTCTCCCCGCTCGATGTGGAAGGACACGCCATCTACGGCTTTCACCACCCCTTCCTCGGTGTAGAAGTAGGTCTTGAGATCCTTGAGTTCGACCAGATGCTTCACGCCGCATGCCACCTCGCTTGACGGTTGCTCCCCCGGGCCCGGCCCAAGCCAGACATTTCGTCTTTGATTAGCGGTCCACGGGCGTTTTCCCTGCAAGCTCGCCGGCCTTCTCATGATTTCTGACGGCGATCGCCCTTCCCTATTACGAAAACCCGATCTCGACGTCCTCGCCCACCCCGAAAATGTGGTGCCCCGTGGGGCGTGGGAGTCTTACCGGAACTCATGACTACGCGGGTCCAAGATGTCGCGCAAACCATCGCCCAGCAGGTTGAAACCGAGGACGCAGGCCGCGATGGCCAGACCGGGGAACACGACCAGATGCGGCGCATGGTGGAGATAGGGACGCCCCTGGTTCAACATCGCTCCCCAGCTCGGCATCGGCGGTTGGACGCCGAGACCGAGAAAGGATAGGCTGGCCTCCGCCATCACGCACGCGGCCATGCCGCCGGTGAAGGCCACCGCCATTGCCGGCAGGCAGTTGGGTAAGAGGTGGCCGCGCAGCAAGCGCGAAGTAGGCACGCCGGCGGCTCGTGCAGCCTCCAGGAACTCCCGCTCGCGCAGGGACAGTGCTTCCCCCCGGACCAGCCGAGCTACTCCCGGCCAACCGACCAAGCCCAAGGCGAGGAACACGGAGGGAACTCCGGGACCGAGCGCCACGGCCAGCCCTACGGCCATCAGCAGATCGGGGAAGCAAAGCCACAGTTCCACCACTCGCATGATGATCAGGTCCACCCATCGCCCATGGTATCCGGCAAGCAGGCCGAGGGTTACTCCCAGCGACAGGGCCAAGGCCTGGGCGCCTACGGCCACGCCGAGCGTTATCCTCCCGCCGTGAAGGATGCGGGACAGGACGTCGCGTCCGAAGTAGTCGGTCCCAAAGAGATGCTCCGGCCCGGGGGGCGCCAGCGGCCGGTCGAGGTGCATCCGGTCGGGCGGATGCGGGACCAAGGCTGGGGCAAGGACAGCCCCCAGGGCCATGCCCGCGATCAGCAGCAGGCCCACGCTCGCCTCCCGGTTCCGAGCCAGGCGGTGCCAGGGTGACCGGGCTTTCACCCTCAACCCTCGCCGCACCCTCCCCCTGCCGATCATGCCAGCCGGATGCGGGGATTAGCCCAGGCATAGGCCACGTCCATGGCCAGGTTCACCCCGCTGACGGTGGCCGCCTCGAACAGGAGACAACCCATCACCACCGGGTAGTCACGCGCCCACACCGCCTCTACCTGTAGTTTGCCGATGCCGGGAAGGCCGAACAGCGTCTCGGTGAGGACCGAGCCGACCAGCAAGGCCGACAGCCCGGTCCCAAGTACCGTCACCACCGTCACCATGGCGTTCTTCAGGGCATGGCGGTACACCACTACCCGCTCCGCCAGCCCCTTGGCGCGCGCGGTACGGATGTAGTCCTGGCGCAGCACTTCCAGCATGGCCGCCCTGGTCATGCGGGCCTTGTACACCGAGCCGTACAGGCCCAGGGTGGCGGCCGGCAAGGCGAAGTAGCGAAGACCACCGTCGCCGATGCCGGAAATCGGCGTAAGGCGCAGCCACACGCCGAATACGTACATCAAGAGCAGGCCGAGATAGACCACGGGCAGGGACTGCCCCACCAGCAGGAGGGGTCGGACGAGGTAACCGGACCCGGACACCTCGCGCACGGCGGCGGTCACGCCCACGGCCACCCCCAGCACGGTGGATAAGGTGAAGGCCAGGACGGTGAGTCTCAGGGTCACGGGAAACCTGCTCACCAGCGATTCCAGTACCGGCCGGCGGGTCGCCCAGGAGCGACCCAGATCGCCCCGGAGCGTACGGCCGAGCCACCGCAGATAGCGTACATGAATGGGGTCATCTAGTCCCAGTTCCCGCCGGATGCTATCGATGAGTTCGGGAGAAGCCCGCTCGCCCACCAGCGACGCCACCGGGTCGCCGGGGACAACGTGAAGCATGGTGAAAGTCAGCATGCTTACCCCCAGGAGCATGGGACCCATGAGTAACAACCGGCGTATCAGATAGCTGAGCATCCTCCGACGCCGTCTCCCTTCGATTGCCCCGCGGCCGGAACGGCCGGGGGGTAGCCTCCGGATCAAACCAGACTCCGGTCATTTTCTGGGCGGTGGCGACCGGCGATGAGATGTATCCCCTTACCCAGGGTTGGTGGATTGAGTAGTTCACGGGGAAATACAGCGGTACCCAGGGGGCCTGGCGGAATACGCTTCGCTCCACCGCTTGATACATTGCGACCCGTTCCGCCCGGTCCATGGTCGCCCGCGCCGTCTCCAGAAGACGGTCCACCACCGGATCGGCAAAGCGGGAGCGATTGCCGCCCGCCCCGCGGTTCTTACTGTGAAACAGCGGGTAAAGGAAGTTCTCCGGGTCGGGGATATCCGCCCACCACGATATGAAGAAAGCGTCGGGATTCCCCTGATCGCCCACGGCCGAGAAGAACGCCGCCGTCTCGAGTTGGACGATGCGTGCCTTGATGCCGACTTGAGCCAGCATGCTTTGGATCGGCTCGGTGATCGCAAGTGCGCCCGGAGAGGCGGTCTGGAGGATCTCCATGCGGAAGCCCCGGGGGAAGCCGGCCTCGGCCAATAACCGCCTGGCCAAGTCCGGATCCTGAGTCCAACCCGCCAGGGCAGGATCATGGCCTTCCAGACCCGGGGGGATCGACCCATTGGCCGGCACATGCCGGTCGGGGAGCACCGCTTTCAGGATGGCCTCCCGGTCGATCGCATGGTTGATGGCTTTTCGCACCCGCAGGTCCGTAAACGGGGGTTTCTCGCAGTTCAAGGCCAGGTAGTACACGGCAAGGTCCATTGCCGGGACCATCGCATCCCGCCACCGCAGATCCTCGCGGAAGCGGCGGGAGTCTCCGGGAGTCAGCCGCAACCGATCGAGGTTTCCGGCCACGAATTCGGCGCGGGCTGTGGCCCCGTCCTCGATCACCCGGTACTCCAGGCGGTCGAGGTGAGGACGGCCCTCGAAATAGTCGAGGTTCGCGTGGAACCGAAGGTAGGCGCCGGGCAGCCACCCGGCGAGGACCCAGGGGCCCGTCCCGACCGGGTGAAATCCATAGTCGGCCGGGTCCTGGTGCCGCTCAACCTCCGCGCGGTCGACGACGAATCCGGCCGGCATCGCCAGCAGGCTCAGGAAGTGGGCCAGCGGTCGCTCGAGGGTTAGGACCACCCGATACCTGCCATCGGCGCGAACCCCGGGGAGATCGTCGCGCTCCCCTCGGCGGAAAGCGGCCGCTCCGGCCAGCGGCTCCAGCACCCAGGCCCGGGGTGATAACGTGGCCGGGTCGAGTACCCGCCGGAAGGAATACACGACGTCGGCCGCCGTGAGTTCCCGGCCGTTATGGAAGCG
This sequence comes from Clostridiales bacterium, assembly GCA_003517845.1. Classification (GTDB taxonomy): domain Bacteria; phylum Bacillota; class Sulfobacillia; order UBA995; family UBA995; genus UBA995. The sequence goes on from DOZU01000216.1 coordinate 6,860, forward strand.
AACGTTCCGCCGGAGTTCGAAGCGGTAGGTCAGCCCGTCCGCCGATCGCTCGGGCATGCGGGCCGCGAGGTCGGGCACCAGGCGCCCCTGTAGATCGAAACGCACGAGACCATTGTAGATCAGGGTGGCGGCAGCGGCATCAAGCAGCGTCACGAGGTGGGCGGGGTCCAGGCTGGCCGGGCTGCGGCTCCAGGCTTCCCGCCAGGCGCCTCCCCGGAACCCGGCAGCTTGGTCGGGGTCCGGCTGCCGCCCAGGCAAGTGGCCGCAACCGGCAGCGCTGACGGCCGCGATCGCTAGCCCGATGACCACCAGGCGCCGGCCCATCCTGCGGCCACCTCCCGGCACACCCTATGCCGGGGGGCGGTGCGCCATCCCGCCGCCTCAGCCCAGACCGGCATGATCTTCGGGGCACCAGCGGTAGGGGCGGGTTCAAAACCCGCCCCTACCCAAGGCGGCCGGGATGTCCCACGCGCCGAGCAGGTCGAGCGAGGGAGGATGCGTCAGGTCAAAATGAATGGGAGTTATCGAGACCTTCCCTTCCGCCATCGCCAGGTGATCGGTGCCCGGTTCGTTGGCGACGGCGGCGGGGTTCGAGGCCAGCCAGTAGTAGCTGCGCCCGCCGGCGTCCACCCGCTCCTGCACCTGGTTCAACCAGAAACCCGAACCAAGCCGGGTCAAGGCGAAACCCGGGACGGGAACCGGCAGCCCATCGGGCACGTTGACGTTGAGCATCGTACCCGGAGGAAGTCCACGGTAGAGGACCAGTTCCGCCAGCCGCACGGCGACTCTGGCTGCCAGACGGAAGTCGGCCCCCTCGTGGGCATTGAGCGAGACCGCCAGCGACGGTATCCCCAGGATGGCCCCTTGCACGGCTGCGGCAACGGTGCCCGAATAAAACACATCGGTCCCCAGGTTGGCCCCCCGATTGATCCCGGACACCACGAGATCGGGCCTCCTATCGGTCAAGGCCGCCAACCCAACCTTGACGCAATCCGCCGGCGTCCCCGCTACGGCCCAGGCCCTACCCCGCATCCCGTCCCCTTCGCGTTCGCTCACATAGACCGGTTGGCGTAACGATACCGAATGCCCCGCTCCGCTTCGTTCCCGGTCCGGCGCCACCACCAATACGCGCCAGTCGGTCTCGGCCAGCATCTGCCGGCGCAGAGCCTCAAGGCCCGGGGCGTCAATCCCATCATCATTGGTGAGGAATATGAGCCGTTTCAACCCGGTCACTCTCGCCCCTTCGGGCGATCGGAGGTCCGGACGAGTTCCTCGATCAGCCCCCGTACGCGGCGGCGCACCTGTTGCGTCGCTTCCTCGTCCAGCCGGATCTCGAAATCCAGGATCGAGCCCTCCCGGACGGATCGCGGCAGCAGGCCGGCCGGCCAGAAGATGGTAGTGTCCGGGGGCTCTCGCGGGATGAGGACGGCTATGCCTTCCTCCATGCGATCGACGGTGACCTTAAGGCGCAAGTCTCCTACTCCTCCCGTCAGCGCTCGCTGCGAATGCGATAGCGGGCTCCATCGCTGAAAACCGTGACCGTACCGCGGTCGCGGGTGGAGTACACTTCCACCCCGGCTGCCGCCAGACGCTCCAGTACCTCGCGATGAGGATGCCCGTACGGGTTGGGCCCCGAAGAGATTACCGCCACCAGCGGGCCCACCCGGTCGAGGAATCGCGCCATCGTCGAGGTACGACTCCCGTGGTGGGCCACCTTCAACACATCGGCGGAGAGGACCTCCCCCTCCATCACCAACCGCTCCTCGGCTTCCCGCTCGATATCCCCGGTGAACAGGAAGGTCACCTCACCGTGCGTCAACCTGAGCACGATCGACGCGTCGTTGATGCTCAGTTCCTCCACCCGATCGGTCGGGTGTAA
>DOZU01000218.1 GCA_003517845.1 Clostridiales bacterium
GCGATCCACTCCTCGAATACCCGTTCGCCGAAACCCTCAGCGCAGGAAGCCACCAGGATGATCACCCCGCCGCGCTTCACGGCCTGGGCGGCGTTGTCGAGCGCCTTCTGAGCTTGATACACATTCAGATCCTTGGGATGTCCCCCGGGGCTGGCCACCACGATGGCGGCCCGCTCGGGGATCGTCACCTTGAACAGGCGGTCCGCCAGTCCACACCCATGGCGGTGGGCGGCAATTACGTGTCCGGCGACCGCACTCACCACCGCCTTGGAGTCGTCCAGGATGACGTTGAGGATGAAGTCGATGCCGACCAGAGCCGCGGCTTCTTCAATGTCATCGCGGACCGGGTTGCCGTCGAGCTGCCCGGGCGCGGCCCCCGGTTCCAACATCAGCGAGTGATTGGCCTCGATCGTGCACCGGCCGCAAACGCCGGGGACCAGCGACTTGCTACCGCCGCTGTAGCCGGCAAAATAATGGGGGTCAATGTTGGCGAGGGCCACCCGGACGTCCGCCTCGACCACGGTCCGGAATACGTCGACCGGCGTGCCGCGCCGGGTCGTGCCCACCCGGATCACATCGTCCGGGTCGGAGTCGACGCACCGGAGGCGGTCATGCATTTGTTCTCCGGCCAGCTTTCGCCTTTCCTCGGGGGTATGCGCCCGATGGATCCCCAGGCCGAACACCAGAGTAACGCCGTCACCCTTGACTCCCGCCGCGTCGAGTTCGGCGATCACTTCCGGCAGCATGAGGTGGGTGGGGCAGGGGCGGGTGATGTCGCTGGTCAGGATTACCAGCTTCTGACCCGGCCTCACGAGTTCCCGCAATCGCGGCGAGGCGATGGGCGCCGCCATCGCCTCCCGCACGACGGTCCGCGCATCTCCCGCAGCCGGAACCGTGCCCGTGTTCAGGGTACAAAGGACGCGTTCGGCGTCCACGGCCAGTTTCATCGCACCTTTGCCGAATCCCAATTCCCGGTCCAGTTCGTCCGACCTCCCGTGGCCCCGCGTTCGCCGTCCGGGCATGGGGAATAAACCACAATTTCTTTCGTCCTCGCAGGCGGCGGGACCTCCCGGCCGGTCGCCCCTTTCGCTCGGTGACCGGCCGTCCGTTCCCGCTCGTGGCCGTCCGTTCCCACCCCTGCGTTCGTCTCGCGCCATTCGTTTTCTTGACAGCGCCATGCGGGTCCACTAGAATAGTCCTGTGCGCAAGAGGGGGATTGGCGCTTGAGGACGACCTACATGGCTTGCCCGGCGGATATTAAACGAGAATGGTACGTAGTCGATGCGAGTGACAGGCCACTCGGACGGCTGGCCAGTCAGGTTGCCGCGGTACTAAGGGGGAAACACAAGCCGACTTTCACCCCTTTCCTTGACACCGGCGACCACGTAATCGTGGTCAACGCCGAGAAGGTCGCGCTCACCGGCCGTAAGCTCGATCAGAAGTTTCACTTCCGCCACTCCGGATACCCGGGCGGAGCCCGCTTCACAAGCTATCGCCGCTTGTTGGCCGAGCACCCGGACCGGGTGATCGAGCTTGCGGTGAGAGGGATGCTCCCCCATAATCGCCTGGGTCGCGCCATGGCCCGGAAGTTGAAGGTATATCGGGGGCCGGTTCACCCCCACGAAGCTCAGAAGCCGCAGCCACTCGGAGGGTAACATGCCGGATATTGAGGGTTATTTCTACGCGACCGGCCGGCGCAAAGCGGCCGTTGCCCGCATCAGGTTAGTCCCCGGCCGGGGTGATCTGTCGATCAACGGCCGGGCACTGGAGCAGTATTTCCCCAGCCTGGCGCTGCAAGCGGTCATCAGGTCGCCGCTGCGGCTGACGGACGCCGAGGGGAAATACGATGTGTTGGCCGCCGTCGCCGGAGGTGGCGTGGCGGGCCAGGCCGGCGCCGTCCGCCTCGGCATTGCGCGGGCCCTACTGAAGGTCGATGCGGAGCTAAGGACCTCCCTCAAAAAGGAAGGGTTCCTGACCCGAGACCCGCGCGTCAAGGAAAGGCGCAAGTACGGACTGAAGAAAGCCCGCAAGGCGCCCCAGTTCAGCAAGCGATAGATCAGTTCGCGCTGTCCTGATGCCCGCCGTCCCCGGCATAGAGGTTGACGGTGGGGATTGGTGTTGCTGCGACCGCGCTGGCTGTTGACGATCCTGATGGCGGCTTGCCTTGCCGGCTGGCTGTTCCCGCCCATGGAACCCGCGATCCCTCCGGTGCGGCCGGTGATCGCCTGGCTGGCGGGACGGGGGGTGGTGCTGGATCCCGGCCACGGCGGGTACGATCCCGGCGTGGTGGGTCCGAGGGGCGAACGGGAAGAGGAAATCGCCCTGGACATCACCTTGCGCGTGAGAGACCTGCTGGTGGCGGCGGGAGTTGAAGTGTGGCTGACGCGCACGACCGATGAAGACCTGGTCGACCCGCAAGAGGCCGCTCGGCTGAGATCGCGCAAACGTGCTGACCTCTCCGCGAGACTCCGGCTCGTCCAGCGCGTCGCGCCCGCCGCTTTCGTCAGCATTCACGTGAACAGCTTCCCTTCACCTCGGTGGTGGGGTCCCCAGACCTTCTTCGACCCCGATGGCAATCCGGCGAATGCCCGGCTGGCGGGGACTATACAGGAAAGCCTCCGGCGGATCGGCCCCGCAACCGATCGACAGCCAGCCCCCCACCAGGGCTTGTTCCTGCTCCAGAACATCCCCTTTCCCGCCGTCACCGTGGAAGTCGGCTTCGTATCCAACCCCGCCGAGGCCCGGCGACTGATGACTGGCGAGCATCGCCAGGCGCTGGCGTGGGCGGTCTTCGCCGGTATCGTCCGCTTCCTTCAGCAATCAGTAATCGCCGCTTAGCGGCGCCCCGGGATGGCCC
>DOZU01000158.1 GCA_003517845.1 Clostridiales bacterium
CTTTCGCGGTACCACCCTAGTTCGCGCGGCCGGCCATCGCCGGCTGCGTCTCGGATCTCGCGCTTACGGGCGAACCCGGCCGGGCCTACGGAGACGTATCGCTCTCTCGTCCCGGCAGCTCCGGGGTGACTTCGGGTGGGCGCTCGGCCGGGCAACCTCTCAGCCGACGGGCTGTCCCTCTCTGCGGGCCGGCGTCCCTTCCCTACTTGTCCCCGTCAATGCCTTTATCCGCTCGATTTTCCCTCATGATAAGCCGCGCCGGTGCGCCTGTCAAGGTCCGGCCTGGTGCGGGCCGGCGTCACTCGGCCGGCAGGCTCAGGCATGCGGGCAGGTCGTGCCGGTCGATTCTCTCCAGCAGATCGGCGAGGAAGGTGGTGTTGTGGGTGGCGTCCCGGAAGGCGGGCGAGTTCAGGACCAGGTGATGCAGGGCCAGATTGGTGTTGACCCCCTCGATCATGACCTCCCGCATCGCCTGCTGCAGTCGCACGACGGCATCCCGGCGGTCGCGGCCACGGACGATCACCTTGGCCAGGAGCGAGTCGTAATGGTGCGGTACGCGGCATCCCGAGTAAAGGTGGGAGTCGACCCTGACTCCCGGGCCGGCGGGCAGGTGGACCCGGCCAACCGGGCCCGGAGATGGGCAGAAGGTCAGGGGGTCCTCCGCGCAGATCCGACCCTCCATGGCCCACCCGTTCAGGGTGATGTCGTCCTGGCCGTAACCGAGCGGCTCTCCCGCTGCCACCCGGAGTTGTTCGGCCACCAGGTCGATCCCGGTAATCTCCTCGGTTACGGTGTGCTCTACCTGCAAGCGGGTGTTCAGTTCGATGATGAAGAACTCGCCCCCAGGGCTGACGAGGAACTCCACCGTGCCGGCGCTGGTGTAACCGGCGGTCGCCGCGGCCCGCAGGGCGGCCTGGGTGACGGCCTGCGCGGTTGCGGGCTCGAGCCCCGGAGACGGGGCCTCTTCGATCAGCTTCTGATGGCGCCGCTGTACGGAGCAGTTCCGGGTGCCCAGGTGGATGGTGTGACCCTGGTCGTCCGCGAGGATCTGCACCTCCACATGCCGGCAGTCCCCCAGATAGCGTTCGAGGTACAGGCGCTCATCCTTGAACAGGCGAGCGGCTTTCTCCCGGGTCACCTCGAGGCACCGGCCGAGTTCGGCCTCGCCGCCGACGAACTGGATGCCCTTGCCGCCGCCGCCGCCCGCGGCTTTCAGGAGGACAGGGTATCCCAGTTCGGCGGCCATTATCTGGACGGCGTCCCGTGTGCCTTGCGCCGCAGCGAAAGGGAGGACGGGCAGCCCGGCGGCGGCCAGCATCTCCTTCGCCGCCAGCTTATCGCCGACCGCCCGGATGGTCGCGGGACGGGGGCCGATGAAGGCTAAGCCGTGCTCGCCGCAAGCCAGGGCAAAGTCGGCGTTCTCAGACAGAAAGCCGTACCCGGGGTGAACCGCCTCGGAACCGGTCCTGCGGGCGGCCTCGATGATGGCCATGGGGTCGAGATAGCTGAGCGGAGAGCCGATGGCCACCGCTTCGTCGGCCAACAACACGTGCAGTGATCGGGCGTCCACATCCGTGAATACGGCCACCGACCGGATGTCCAGTCGGCGCAGGGTACGGATGATGCGCACCGCGATCTCGCCCCGGTTGGCGATGAGCACTCGCTTGAACACTATACACCTCCTGCGCCCGCATAAAAATGAAGGCGAATTCGCCGGATAGCTCCGCTCATCCTTGCGACCTCACCCCCCAATGAGTCATCGGAGCGAGGCTCCCGGTCAACTGCTACCCCGCCCACATACTATGGGGAACAGTTGAGGAGGTTGGGGGTGGGGGCGATTCACCGGGTCCGCCGGTTCAAGATGCCCGGTCGAGTGCTGACTCGACAGGTCGCCGTGATGCTGCTGGCGATCGGCGTGATCATCATCTTCCTTTCGTTGCCCAATTGGATGCTAATCGCTTTTGGCGTGGTCTTGGCCGCCGCCGGGTGGCTCCTGTACTCGCTCACCGGCCGGAGTCGGCGGCGCTGGTAAGCCGGGGGAATGCGGTCTCTACCGGCGGGACAGGCTAGGTTCGTCATGCGAGCGCGAATGCGTTTCCAGCTGGCTGCCCTGGCCACGGTACCTTTCATCATGGTCCTGGGCAACTCCATGTTGATCCCGATCCTGCCGCAGATCGCGAACCAGTTGAACCTCGGACAAGCCCAGGTGGGGCTCCTGATCACCGCCTTCTCGCTCCCCGCGGGCCTGACCATGCCCTGGGCCGGGTTGCTTTCGGACCGGGTTGGCCGGATACGGGTGATCGCGCCCGCCCTGGTAGTCTTTGGGGTGGGCGGCTTGGCGGCAGGGCTGGCGACTATCCTGGCGGAACGCCCTTTCCCCCTCATGCTGGGCGCCCGGGTGCTTCAGGGAGTGGGCGCCGGCGGCACCTATCAACTGGCCTTGGCCCTGGCCGGCGACATATTTCAGACATCGGAGCGCAGCAAGGTCCTGGGGATCCTGGAATCGGCGAACGGGTTAGGCAAGGTCGTCAGCCCGCTGGCTGGAGCGGCCGTGGCGCTTGTCTTTTGGTCCGCTCCGTTCTTCGTGTATGGAGGACTGGCCATCCCCGCCGCCGCGCTCGTGTGGTTGGCGGTCCGCGAACCCGGGAGGTCCGGCAAGGTCCGCCCGTTCCGCGAGTACGCGCGGACCCTCAAACGAGTGTCTCGCCGCAAAGCGTTGCCGCTGGCCGCCTGCTTCCTGGCCGGGATGGTCTGCCTCTTGCTGCTGTTCGGCATGTTGGCTAACTTCTCGGACGTCCTTGCTCAGCAGTTCGGAGTCGCCGGGTTCGCTCGCGGGCTGATCATTGCCATTCCCGTGTTCGGGCTGGCGCTCACCGCCTTCCTGTCTGGCACGATGTTGCAGCGCCGAGGGGGCGGGCGGGCGCGAGGCGCTGTGCTGGCCGGCGTGGCCATGGCCACGCTGGGGGGTGTGCCGTTACCGTGGCTCGGTTCAGTCGCCTCATGGGCGGCCAGCATCACCCTCGCCGGGGTGGGAGTAGGTTTGGCCCTGCCTGCCCTGAATACGCTCGTAACCAGTTCCGTGCCCTATGCGGGCAGGGGTTTGCTGACCGCGCTCTATGGCAGCATGCGCTTCCTGGGGGTGGCCGTGGGACCTCCCCTGTTCGGGATGGTGGAGGCATGGGGAGCGCTTCCCGTGTATCTCGGCGGTGCAGCAGTAGGAGGGGTGGCGTTTGTCGTAGCCCGGGGATTCCTCGATCAGGCAAAATTACTGCAAGAATGAGGTCGCGACCGTGGCCGCTGTCGTGATCACCGCCACTGCTGCGGTCACGGCCGCCATCGTCAACACGCCTGCTGTAGGGGCGGGTTCTGAAGCACGCCTGTCGTAGGGGCGGGTTCCGAACCCGCCCCTACAATCGAACAGGTCTCGACCTTCATGCTGTCTGGCGTTCCCGGGCCACGCCCGGGAGACCATGGCGGACCATGGCTTCTTCAAGGATCCGGTTCACGAGTTCCGGGTAGGTCATCCCCGCAACCTCGGCCATTCGGGGCAAGTCGCTGAAGCCAGGGCGCATACCCGGAAGCGGGTTCACTTCGAGGACGTTGGGTACGCCGTCTTCATCAAGACGCAAGTCAACCCGGACGATGTCGAGACAGCCCAGAGCGCGACTCCCTCGCAACGCGATTGACCGGAGAAGTTCCGCCTCGCGCGCGGTCACCGGAGCAGGACACAGGTAGTACTTCCCGTCGTCCCATTCCCGCTTGAACTGGTAGGAGTAGACCCGACCATGATCCACCGGGCATGGCTCGAAGTTCACCTCGATGATCGGCAGGAAGTAGGGCTCGTTGTTGCCCAGGATGCCGACCGTGAACTCCCGTCCCGACAGGAACTCCTCAATGAGGGCCGGCTGCCGGTACCAGCGATGGACATGCGCCACCATCTGCTCGAGCGCTGACTGGTCATGGACCACGGATTCCGGTCCAATCCCCATGGAGGAACCCTCATGGGCCGGCTTCACGAACAAGGGATATCGCAAGTGGTGGGCGCCAAGGCCCGCGCCCGGCTCGACCACTTCGAAGGCCGGCGTAGGTATGCCTTCAGCCATGAAGACTCGTTTGGCCATGGGTTTGTCGAGGCTCAGCGCCAGCGCCAAGACACCCGAACCGACGTACGGTATTCCCAGCATCTCGAGCATGGCCGGGAAGTGGGACTCCCGGCTCTCGCCCCTCAGGCCTTCCGCCATGTTGAAGGCGATATCCAGCTTGCCATTCCTGAGGATAGGCCATGCGAACTCGTTAGCCTCAACCCTCACGACTTCGTGTCCGTCCTGGCTGAGTGCGTCGACCAGTGACTCGATCGTTTCCTCGCCGTCGAGTTCGGCGTGAATGTCCGGAGGTTCGTCCTCCCCGGGCAACTCATCTTTCCCCAGATTATAGAGCAGACCCACTCTCAGTCCCATGGGACCCTTACTCCCTCCCGGGCACGTGGTGTAACTCGTAACCGGCTAACACTTACTGCTAACCCACTCGAGCGCTGAGAGTTCCGCCCGTCTCCCCCGCCATCGCCTCCCCCCGGCGCACCATCCCGCGGCTGTACTCGGCCGGCAATCCCGGCAAATCTCGTGTCCATTATACGATCGCTCCTCACAAAGTCAACCGTTTTCTGGAGTCGCCGGGACTGCCGCGCGGCCATTGCCGCGGGCAGGAAACAGGTGCTATAGTGGGGCCGGTGATGAGAATGGCTCCGGGACCCCGGGAATGATCGGACAAGTGGCGCGAGCGATCCGCGCCGATGCCGCGTTGTTGGTTGTTTCCCTGATCTGGGGCTTCACCTTCGTCACCGTGAAGCTCGCCATCGAAGAGTTCCCTGCGCTGAATTTCCTTGCGGTGCGCTTCTGGGTCGCCTCGGCCGCAATGCTGATCTTGTTCCGGCGCAGGATCTGGACGGCCCTGCCCCGCACCCTGGTACCAGGATGCTTGATCGGGGTCTTCTTGTTCGGAGGATTCGTCCTGCAGACCTTCGGACTCGGGCTCACCTCGGCATCCAAGGCCGGTTTCATCACCGGGCTGTCGGTGGTGCTGGTGCCGCTCATCTCCGGCACGATCCTCCGGCAGCGCCTCTCCCGAATGGTACTGGCAGGCGTGCTGGCGGCCACCTTTGGGCTGGGTCTGCTCACCCTGGAGGGCACGCTGGCCCCGAACCGCGGAGATCTCCTGGTTCTAGGAGGGGCCGTCTTCTTCGCCCTGCACATCATCAGCGTAGGAAGGTATGCCCCCGGGCACGATCCGATGGCCCTGGCCGCGCTGCAACTGGGGACGGTCGCCATACTCAGCACGCTGTCCGCCGCTGCCACCGGCGGGTGGGTCCCGATCCCGCGGACCGTCTGGCCCGCCATCCTGCTCACCGGGATACTGGCCAGCGCGCTGGCCATGGCCGTGCAGAACTGGGCTCAACGGGATACGACCGCCACCCATACCGCTCTGATCTTCGCCACGGAACCGGTCTTTGCCGCGCTGGGAGGCTATCTGCTGGCGGGAGAAACCTTGGGCGTCCGAGCCTGGCTAGGTGGCGCACTCATCATCCTTGGGAACGTCCTTGCAGAACTGCCGGAGTTCCGCCGGCCCGCTCGGACGGGTCTCGGGCAAAACGACGCGGTCGGCGGGAGGCAGTAACTCGGCGGGGAAACGCTGAACGAGAGCCACATCGAGCACCTGGTCCATGTGGTCGACGAGGACCACCTGCAGCTCCTGGCGTACCGGCAACGGTATCTCCGACAGGTCTTTCTCGTTCTCCCGCGGCAGCACCATGATCTTCATCCCCGAACGGTGAGCGCCCAGCGCCTTCTCCTTGACCCCGCCGACCGGCAAGACCCGGCCGCGTAAGGTTATTTCTCCGGTCATGGCCACGTCCCGGCGCACCGTACGGTTGGCCAGCGCGGAGACGACGGCCGTCGCCATGGCGATCCCGGCGGATGGACCTTCCTTGGGCATGGCCCCCTCGGGAATGTGCACGTGCAGATCATATCGCTCGTGGAAGTCCTCCTCGATCCCGAACTCGCGGGCGCGGGAACGGATGTAGCTGAAGGCGGCCTGCGCCGACTCGCGCATGATCTCGCCGAGCTTGCCGGTCAGCAAGAGCGTACCCTTGCCCCGCATCACCGTC
>DOZU01000188.1:0-9742 GCA_003517845.1 Clostridiales bacterium
CCGTGCCGCCCGAGTCGGCCAGGATGCCCAGGCACCGGGCTGAAGCAAAGCGTACTCCCGCCCGGCCGAGCACCTCCAGGGCCGCCTCATGCACTGATTTCACGCCATCGGGACCGAGGATGGACAGGGCCAAGCGGGGACGGACGCGGCGGAGGGGACGGCGGGGGGGCAACGTCCCGGTCATGACCTGAGGCCCCCGGCCAGTTTTCTGGCGAGCGCGACCGCGGAGTTGGCGTCCTCGGCGTAACCATCCGCCCCGATCTCCTCGGACCAGGATGCGGTGACGGGGGCACCGCCCACCATGATCTGTACCCGCACTTCCGCTCGGCGGAAGAGGTCGATGACTTCCTTCTGCCGTACCATGGTCGTAGTGAGCAGCGCGGAGAGGCCAACGATTGACGGACGCAACTCGCGGGCGCGTTCGAGGAAAGTCGCCGCCGGCACGTCCACTCCAAGGTCCACCACTTCAAAACCGGCGGCTACGAGGAGCGAACCGACGATGCGTTTGCCGATCTCATGGATATCCCCTTCGACCGTGCCCAGGAGCACCCGCCCGAGGGTCAGACGGTCGCGGCGCGCGGCAGCCAGGTGAGGCTGAACCACAGCCAGGGCCCGCTGCATCGCCTCGCCTGCCGCAACCAACTCCGGAAGGAATTTCTCGCCCTTGCCGAACTCCTCGCCCACCCGTTCCAGGGCGGGCATGAAGCCCCGATTCAGGCAGTCAAGGGGATCGAGTCCCGCGGCGAGACCGCGCTCCGCCACCAGCCCTGCCGCTTCGATCTCGCCTTCGTAGACCACCCGGTACATCTCCCCGAACAACTTGTCCCGTTCCAAGTCTCCTCACTCCTCTCGCCATGTCTCTCGGGCAGCTGCTCGCAGTCCCAGCCCTTGTAAGGGCGGGTTCCGAACCCGCCCCTGCCTCGGAAGGGCAGTCCGCCCGTCTTCCCGCCCCGCGGTACACCCAGGGGGCGCATCAGGGTTGATTTGCAAGAAACATGCCGGCCTGGGGACGTGAGCGCTCATGATTCCCCAGGGTCTACCGGGTCAAAGCGGGCCTTCCTCCTGGCCTGGACCTCCGCCAACTGCTCGCGCATGCGGTCCCGCGCCCGGCCGTGGATGGGATAGAGGACCAGGGCGCCGGCGGCAATGACCATGCCCAGGGCCGGCAAGCCGCTGACGAGCAATCGCAGTCCGTCCAGCGCCGCCGCGGGCTGCACGGCGAGAGCGGGATCGAAGCCGGTCCGGGCGAAGACTAGCGTGAAAGCGACCGCCTGCAGCGAGATGCTCAGGCGGATGATCACGCCGTTGATCCCGTAATAGACGCCCTCCCGGCGGAGGCCGGTGCGGACTTCATCCGCATCGATCACCTCCGGCAGGAGCAGGTCGAGCACGATCATCAGGCCTGCCAGGGCCAGGCCGACCAGGAAGGCGGTCCCCGCCCCCTCCAGGACATTGCGCGCGAGGAAGAAAGGACTCAAGGCTGCGGCGAAGCCGGCCGCCGCGACCAGTGCCGTCTTCCGGGGCTCCCATCGAGCAGCCAGCCGGCTCCAGCCACGCAGCGCCAAGAAGGCGGCCACGAAGACCAGCGCAAGCAGGGCGGAGGTCGCGGCCTCACCGGCTTGCAGGACGTACTTGGCGTAGAAGGGGAAGGCCGACGACAAGGTGACGAAGGCGAAGTTGACGGCCACGTGGGTCAGGAGTACCAGCGCAAACGGCCGATTGGCCAGTGCGTGACGCAGCGCGGGCAAGGGGGCGAGCGGCTGGCCCGCGGCGAACTCGGGCCGTTCGCGCGCTCCCCATGCCGACAGTAAGAAGAAGATGCTGCCTATGCCGGCGAACAGGATGCCCAGGCCCGCCCAGCCGATGCGAGTCCACAGGAGAGGCGGGGCGGCGACGGCCGCAATCGTCCCGATGATGCGGAAGGATTGACGCACGGCGGCTAGCTGTGCCCGCTCTCCCGGTTGTACCGCTATCTCGGGGAACAGCGCGGCCCAGTTGAGTACGACCAGCGTGTAGAAGAAGTCGAACAGGAACACGGTCCCGAGCAGCCAGAGCAGGACCTGGGTCGCGCGCAGGCCTTCGGGTGGCGCCCACAGCGTGGCATACGTCAGGGCCAGCGGCAGGGCACCCAGGAACATGTAGGGCCGCCGGCGGCCCCAACGGGTGCGCGTGCGGTCGGACCAGTAACCGACGAGCAGGTCGTTGGCGGCGTTCCACAGTCCAAAGGTGCCCATGATCGCCCCGACGGCCACGGCCGGCACCCGCAACACATCCACGTAGAAAAACACGATATAGGTGGCGAAGGATTGATATAGCAGCGCCGAGGGAAGCGCTCCCCCGGCATACCAGAAATTCTCCCGCGGGCCGGCGCTCAACCCGATTCGTTCCGGATGCTTCATATCCGCCGTCCCGCCATGCGGGAGATGCCAATCCCCCCATCCCGGGCCTCACGATAGACTTTCGGTGCCAAACTGGACCTTCCCTGCCGGCAACTGGGATGATGGTCTGGTCAGCCGCCCGGCGCCATCCCCCAGCGCAGACCCGCGATAACCGCAGCTCCTCCGGCGACATGGAGGCTGAGCTGCTGATACAGATGGTTTCGTGGCTTGGCCTCAAGCCCCTCGGCTGGTAGAATGGCCAATGGAGCATGGATACGCTGGATGAGGAGGAAGCTACGTGTTAGCCAAATCAATTGCACGGCTGAGCCATCTCGCCATCGCCGCGGTGGCCTTCCTGGCCCTGCTCTTCATCGTGGCCGGGCAGGTGGAGGCCGCATCTTTCCGTCATACGGTGGCGCCGGGACAGACCCTCGAGCATATTGGACGCCGCTTCCGGGTGACGGTCGGCGACTTGCTGCGCTATAACCGGATGTCCGGCTCGCAACTGCTCGCCGGCCAGAGCATCGGCATTCCCGGGGTGGCGGCGCACCTCGTCCAGCCGGGCGAGACCATGTCCGGCTTGGCGCGACGCTACGGCACTACCGCGGAACTCATCCGGCGGATGAACCAGCTCGGAACCGACCGGCTGCAGGCCGGGCAGACCTTGGCCATCTTCCGGTCCCCGCCGCCGCCGCTCAGCTTGCCGGACCTCCGGCTGTTGGCCCGGATGATCTGGGCCGAGGCGGAGGGCGAATCGCATCGCGGCCGGGTGGCGGTGGGCGCCGTCATCCTCAACCGGATGGTGCATCCCTTGTTTCCCCGTACCTTGCAGGAGGTGCTATTCCAGCCTCGCCAGTTCCAGCCGGTGGGGGACGGCCGCTTCTGGCAGGTGCTGGCAGGCGAAGAAGCCCTGCGCGCCGCCCGCGATGCCGTCGCGGGCCTGGACCCGACCGGTGGGGCGCTATACTTCTACAACCCCTACCGGTCCACCAGCCGCTGGATCTTCACCCGTCCGGTGCTGATGCGGATCGGCGACCATCTCTTCACCTACTGAGCCACCGGCCCTCCCGGGCGGGATTCGCTACCGGCAGGTCTGGCAGCTGGTGCGGCTGCAAGAGGTGCAACTTGAACCGCCGAGGGTCGTCGAGGTCCCGCTGCTACTGCGGGAGAACGCGGCAAAAGTCGACACGCAGCGTCGCAGCCGCGTTCCCCCGCACCCGGGGCAACTGAGGGATGCACCGGTCTCGCCCATGCGGCAGAGGGTTTCGAACTTGCGGTCGCAGTCCTGGCACTTGAACTCGTAGATGGGCACGCGCATCGCCTCCGCAAGTGATGCCGTGATCATTCTAGATCACTCCTTGCCGGACGTAAATCCCCTGTCCCATGGTTGCCCTCCTCCGCAGGAAAACAGGAGTTCCCGGTCCAATAGGAGCGGGCAGGGGAGGGGAGGCGTCCCGCCATGAGCAGGCTCAGCGGGAAGGAACTCCTGTGGATCGCCGGCGGGGCCCTGGTGATGGCCATCGGGACGAACGGCTTCGTCCTGCCCAACGGCCTGGGCCAGGGGGGATTTGCCGGGTTGTCGATCATAGCCCACCGCCTTACGGGGATTCCCCTGGCCGCCATCTATGGCGCGGTGAACGTGCCCATCCTCACCTTCGGTTACCTGCGACTGGGCCGTAGGTTCACGGAACGGGCGGTCATCGGAGCCGCTCTCTTTACCCTGGCCCTTCACGTCACCCGCCAAGTCCAGTTCCCGATGGACGACCTGCTGTTGGCCACGCTTTACGGCGGGGTAGTCGGCGGCCTGGGCTGGGGGCTCATGCTCCGGGCCGGCGGCACTTCGGGCGGGATGGATATCCTCGCCTGGTACCTCAAGCGCCACCACGGGATCTCCCTCACCGCCACCTACACGGTGGCCGACGCGATCATCCTGTCCGCGGTCGCCTTGACTCTGGGCACCAGCACCGCGTTCTACGCCTTGATCATCACTTTCGTCGGGGGAAGGGTCGGCGAGTACCTCCAAGAGGGCATAGCGCGGGCCAAGGCGGCCATCATCATCTCGGACCGGCCCGAGGCCATTGCCCGGGTGATCATGGACGATTTCTCCCGGGGACTGACCTACCTCAGCGGCTCGGGCGGCTACACTTCCGTCGAGCGCCGAGTCATCCTGGTGGTGGTGAGCATCCGCGAACTCGCCCGGCTGAAAGTCGCGATCCAGGATGTCGACCCCCGCGCCTTCGTGATCGTCACGGATGTGACGGAAGTCATGGGCGAGGGGTTCGAGCGCCGCTCGCTATAGGGGAAACCAGGCCAAGCCGGTTTCGCGGGCCGACCGGCGACGGTCAGCCCAGCAGGTGACCCAGGGCCATCATCAGCAGGAAGCCCACCACCACCCCGGCCGTGGCCTCCACCTGGTGTCCGCCCCGATGACTCTCGGGGATGAGTTCGTCGGATACCACATACAGCATGGCCCCGCCCGCGAGCGCCAGTCCCCAGGGCAAGACGGCGGCTACCGCCCCCACGACGGCCGCCCCGACCAGCGCCGCAGCCGGTTCCGCCAACCCGGTGAGCGTGGCCAACCCCACGGCGGGCCACGGGCGATAGCCTTCCCGGAAGAAGGCGGTGGCCACCGCCAGACCCTCGGGCAAGTTGTGCAAGCCGATGGCTACGGCCAGCGCGATCGCCGCGCCGAGCTGGCCCGACCCGAAGATCACGCCGACTGCCAGGCCTTCGGGGATGTTGTGGAGGGCTATGGCCAGGAAGAGCAGCCAGGCCCGACTCATCCCCGAAGCGGGGCCTTCGCCGATGCCCTGAAAGTGGGCGTGCGGTACCCGGCGGTCGAGCAGGTAGATGAAGCCCGCCCCCAGCAGTAACCCGCCTCCGGCCGGAACGAGGCCGCCCAGCTCCAGGGCGGGACTCAGCAAGCCGAAGGCGGTGGCCGCCAACATGACTCCGGCGGTGAAGCCGAGCATGCCGTCAAGTAACGGGCGGGATAGCCGCCCCCTCAGTACCAGCAGCGGCGTGGCCCCCACCCCGGTGGCCAGGCCCGCCAGGAGACTTGCCAGGAAGCCGGTGAGAATCATGCCAATGCAACTCCCTCGTCGCTACCCGGATGATATAATTCGTTCCCTATGCCGGCAGGACGATCCTGCTCCTCGAGACACTATTCAGCCGGTCCGCGGCCAGCGAAGCTCCAGTGGCGCCGGGAGGCGGGGGTAGCAGGCCGGAGGATCCTGACCGTCCGGTGAGTGATCCGGCGGCGTCTGGCCAGCCAGAAGCGGTATCCGGCGCCGATCTGCCACTGCACGGTCTCGAGCGGCATGGGCCGCAAGATGCGGCGTAGCCCGAGTCCGGCGGGGAGGAAACCATAGCCGCGGAGGCGGGCCCGCCTTCCGACCAGGTAATGACGGACCCGCAGCCGCAGCGGACCCGACCAGGCGAAGTTGACCATCATCAGACCGCCTGGTCGGACGGATGCGACCAGGTGGCCGAGTACCCTCGACCATTCGTCCGGAGGCACGCATTCCATCAGGTCGCAACACCAGATGCCGTGGAAATCCCGGGGGAGTTCGGGCAGGTCGCGGACGTCAGCCCGGATCACCTCGGCGCCGGGCAGTCTCTCCCGGGCGCGCCGCAGGGCGGCGGCCGACCGATCGAGCCCGGTCACGGCCAGGCCGGCGGCGGCGAAGGAGGGCCAGCATTTCCCCGTCCCACAGCCGGCGTCGAGGACACGATCCCCGGGGCGGAGTCCGTCGATGAAGCGCTCGAGGACTTGCCCGTGAGCGGCCGACAGGCCGCCAACGGGGGCGCCGGTTCTCGGGTTCAGCCTGCTCGCACGAATCCTCCTCCGCCGCAGCCGGCTGATGGCCACTCGCAAGCTCAGCCCTCCCTCCCGAACGTGCGACCAGGATTCGCGGCCCATCGGGACGTCTCCTCCGTCGGCCGCGCGGACCATGAGTGCCCGGCCCCGGCCATGATATGATGAAGAGGAGCAGTTATGGTAACCGCTGCGGGCGGTGGGCGGCGCGAGGAGGCGGAGATTTGGGGGAACGGGAGAGGGCGGGGCCGGGTCCGGTTGACCTGCACATCCATACGACGGCGAGCGACGGGGATTTCCTACCCGCCCAGGTGGTGTCGATGGCGGTGCGGGCAGGACTGGGGACGCTGGCCATCACCGACCACAACACCCTGGGTGGAGTGGAGGAGGCGATCCGCGCCGGGGTAGAGCACGACCTGGCGGTGATATCGGGGGTGGAGATCAGCGCCAACCACGGCGAGCTGGAACTCCATCTTCTGGGATACTTTGTCGACTGGCGGGATCCGGTACTTCGACGCCGCCTGGCGGACAGTGAACAGGAGTTCGTGCGGGTCTACGCGGGCAGGGCCGCTCGCATGCGGGCGCTCGGCTTCCGGGTGGAAGACGCCGACATCCTCGAGATGCGGCCCGACGGGAGCTACATGCTGAAATCATTGCTGGACGCCCTGCTGTATCATGATCGGGAAGGCGGGGACGCCCGCCTGGACCCGTACCGCAAGGGCGATCTGGCGGCCCGGCTCGCATTCTTGCAGGCCTACCAGCAGCCGGGCGGCCCAGGACACGCGCCGATGGAGATGATGGCGGCAGCTGAAGCCATCGAGCTGGTCCGGCGAGCGGGCGGAGTGCCGGTGCTCGCGCACCCCGGGACCATCCTGGGGGAGGGCGAGGCGCCGGCCGCGCTGGAACCGCTGCTCCGGAACTTGGCGGGATGGGGTCTGGCGGGAGTTGAAGCATACAGCTCCTACCATCCGGCGGCCGTGGCCCGCGACCTCCATGCTGTGGCTCGCCGCCTGGGACTGGGGGTAACCGCCGGGTCGGACTACCATGGTCCGCGACTGAAGCCGGGACTTGAACTCGGCAGCGTGGCCGCCGACTCCCGCGAGGTACTCGGGTGGCTGATGGACGAGGCGGCATCGAACGGACAAGACCAGAGGGGGAAGGGCGATGGTGCCCAATGCGGCCCGCAAGATCCTACGCGTCGACCTGAGCCGGGGCGACCTCCGGGAGGAGGAGTTACCCCAGGGGTTCTGGCGCGCCTTCCTGGGCGGCCAGGGATTCGTGGCGCACACCTTGATGCGGGAGATGAAGGCGGGCGTTGACCCACTGGGGCCTGGTAACGTGCTGGTATTCGCCACCGGCGTGCTTACCGGCTATCCATTCTCCGGCAGCGGCCGCAACAGCGTGGGGGCCCGGTCTCCGCTAACCGGTGCCTTTGGCTGCGCCGACGTGGGCGGCTGGTGGGGAGCGGAACTGCGGCGGGCCGGATACGACGCCATCATCATCCGGGGCGAGTCTCCCCATCCCGTTTACCTGCAAGTTAGAGACGGGCAGGCGGAACTGGCGGACGCCCGGGCTTTCCGGGGGCGGCCGACGGCGGAAGTACAGGAAGCCATTCGCGAGGCAATGGGGGACGAGCGGGTCCGCGTAGCCCAGTGCGGTCCGGCCGGGGAACGGCTGGTGAAGTTCGCCTGTATCCTCAACGACCTGCGCCATGCCGCGGGGCGGACGGGGATGGGCGCGGTCATGGGAGCGAAGAAACTGCGAGCGGTGGCCGTGCGGGGGACGGCCGCGCCCGGCGTGGCCGATGGCGAACGCTTGCAGGCCATGGCCCGGGCGATGGCGCGCCGGCTACGCGAGGAGGACACGGCGCTGACCGAGCTGGGCACGCCGGGCGTGCTCATGCCCCTCCACCTCGGAGGTGGCCTGCCCACACGCAACTTCCGCCAGGGACAATTCGCGGGAGCCGAACGCCTCTCGGCGCAGGCACTCAATGCCGGGCCGCTGGTAGGACGGGATTCCTGCTATGCTTGCGCGGCAAGCTGCAAGCGGATCGCGCGTACGGGACCGCCCTGGGAGGTGGACGCGGCTTACGGTGGACCCGAATACGAGACGCTGGCCGCCCTGGGTTCCTTGTGCGGCGTGGATGACCTCGAGGCGGTATGCAAGGGCCATGAGATCGCCAACGCCCAGGGTCTCGACACCATATCCGCCGGCGTGGTCATCGCTTTCGCCATGGAAGCCGCCGAACTCGGCATCCTCGCCCCGCCGGGCGGCGATGGGAGGGAGCTTCGTTTCGGCGACGGGCAAGCCATGGTCGACCTGCTCCAGGCCATCGCCTCCCGCCAGGGACTCGGCGAACTGCTCGGGGAAGGGGTTACCGCTGCCGCCCGGCAGCTGGGGCCCCGGGCCCAGCCGCTGGCGATGGCGGTCAAGGGCCTGGAAGTGCCCATGCATGAACCGCGTTTCAAGCCCGGCTTGGGGCTCGGCTACGCGGTCTCGCCCACCGGCGCGGACCACTGTCACAATCTGCATGACACCTACTACGAGAAACCGGGGAGAGGCGTCGACGGCTTGGCCGCCCTGGGCGTCTACGGCCCGGTGCCGCGTACCGATACCGGACCCGCCAAACTCCGCCTGTACTGGGCGGCCAGCACGGTGCGCCACCTGAACAACTGCCTCGGGGTGTGCAACTTCATCCCCTGGACGCCCCAGGACCTGCGGGATCTGACCGCGGCGGTGACCGGATGGGACGTATCCTCCCTTGAACTGGTGCAAGGCGCCGAGCGGTCGATAAACCTCGCCCGCTGCTTCAACCTCCGCGAAGGCTTCACGGCCGATGATGACCGTCTGCCGGACCGACTCCACCAGCCCTTCGCCGAAGGGCCGCTCGCGGGGCAAGGATTGGACCGGGCGGCTTTGGAGCGGATGCGGGCGCGGTACTATGAACTGATGGGATGGGATGAGCGGGGACGCCCCACGGCCGGCCGCCTGATGGCGTTAGGCCTGGAGGAGTTCCTGGATTGACTCCGCCAGCCAGGGGTGGTATCATTGCGCCAAGCTCGCCAGGATTTAGGAACTGGTCGCGGCGGGTAATCTCGATCGGAGAAGGGGGACGGGATGGTGAGGAGGTTCTTGCTGGGCGGCCTGGTGATCGTGGTCGCCGGGGCTCTGGCGCTGAGCGGTTGCCCGCGGCCGGGCGCACCCGCGCAGCCGGCCCAGGACCTGGTGATCGCCATGGGCGTGGAGCCGGAGTCGCTGGATCCCATCCGCATGTCATCTTCACCGGCGGCCACCGTATCGCGGCATGTGACCGAGACGTTGATCTACCTCGATGTGGACGGCACCCTGCGTCCCGGTCTGGCCGAGTCCTGGGAAGTCTCCGCCGACAACCTGGTGTGGACCTTGCGGCTGCGGCGGGGAGTCGAGTTCCATGACGGCACTCCCTTCGATGCCGAAGCCGCCAAGTTCAACCTGGAGCGGTTCCTCAATCCGGACAACCGCGCTCCCTTCCGCTTCTTGATCGCCCGGATCATCCGGGTCGAGGCGG
>DOZU01000188.1:10067-12640 GCA_003517845.1 Clostridiales bacterium
GGATCATCCGGGTCGAGGCGGCCGATGGGCACACCCTGCGCCTCCATCTGGATGCGCCCTTCGCACCGTTGCTTTCCCACCTGTCGCATGCGTTCATCGGCATGGTCAGCCCGGCGTCGGTCAGGGCGTTGCCCGCTGATGGGGTGGTGGAGGCGCCGGTGGGCACCGGACCGTTCGTCTTCGACAATTGGGCGCGGGGCGAGCAAATCGTCCTGAGGCGCAACCCCGACTTCTGGGGGACCGCGCCCGTAATCGAGACCGTCACTTTCCGCTTTGTGCCCGAGGACGCTTCTCGCCTGGTCATGCTGGAGACGGGTGAAGCCCATGCCATCATGCGAGTGCCGCCCAAGGACGTGCCTCGCCTCCAGGGCGACCCCGAGATCCAGGTGGTCAAGGAGGACAGCGTTCGGGTCATCTACATCGGGTTCAACACCCAGGTGCCGCCCTTCAACGACCGGCGGGTGCGCCAGGCGCTCAATTACGCGATCGACAAGC
Organism: Clostridiales bacterium; assembly: GCA_003517845.1. Taxonomy (GTDB): domain Bacteria; phylum Bacillota; class Sulfobacillia; order UBA995; family UBA995; genus UBA995. The sequence continues at coordinate 10,563 of DOZU01000188.1, forward strand.
AGGCGATCGTGGACACCATCCTCGCCGGGGCCGGGTCGGTATCCACCGCGCCCATTGTCCCGGCTGTGTTCGGATACCATACGGTGGGCCCGTACCCCTTCGATCCCGCCCGCGCCCGCCAGTTGCTCGCCGAAGCCGGTTTCCCCCAGGGGTTCCGCGCGACTATGCATCACCCCACCGGCCGGTACATGATGGATGTCACCATCGTCGAGAGCATCCAGAGCATGCTGCGGGACGTCGGCGTGGAACTGGAACTGGTCACCATGGAGTGGGCTGCCTACCTGGCCTTCTTGCGGGTGCCGCCGGCGGAAGCTAAGCACCAGATGTTCATGCTCGGCTGGGGCTGTGTGACGCTGGATGCCGACTACGGCATCTATCCGCTGCTCCACTCCTCGCAGTGGCCGCCGGCCGGCTGGGGCGTCAGCTACTTCAAGAGTGACCTGGCCGACGGCTTGATGGACCGGGCGCGGACCACCCCCGAGCGGGCGCAGCGCGAGGCGCTGTACCGGGACGCCCTGACGGCCATCTGGGAGGAAGCTCCCTGGATATTCCTGCACAACGAAGTCCAGATCAACGCCGTACGGGCTAACGTCCAGGGTCTGATCCATCATCCGCTGGAGAATATCTTCGCCTGGAACGCCCGGATCGAGTGAGCGGATATCCGGAAAGGCCGTAAGCTGGGTCCGACCGCCGAGGCGTCCAGGCCGGAGCGGTCGGACCCACCGCTTGACCGCCGGTGCCCGGAAGTTGGTCCTCAGGGGCAAGGGGGTGAGCCTGGGGCATGCGGGAGTACGTGCTGAAGCGGCTCTTGCTTTCCATCCCCGTCCTGTTAGGCGTGTCGGTGCTCGTGTTCGCCATGATTCGGCTGATCCCCGGTTGCCCGGCGGTGGCCATGGCCGGGGTGCACGCCGACGCCGAGTTCATCGAGCAAGTACGGCGGGAACTCGGGCTGGATCGGGGTCTGCCGGAGCAGTACGCCATGTTCCTGGGGGATCTGCTGCGCGGGGACCTGGGCCGGTCAACCTTCAGCGGCCGCCCCGTCCTCCGGGAAGTGGCGGAGCGCTTCCCCCGCACGGGCGAATTGACCCTGGCCAGCATGGGCGTGGCCACCGCAGTGGGGGTCGCCGCCGGCATCATATCGGCTACCCGCCAGTACTCGGCTCTGGATAACCTGGGCATGGTCGCGGCGCTGGCCGGGGTGGCCATGCCCGTCTTCTGGCTCGGTCTCATGCTCCAACTCCTGTTCTCCGTGCAGCTGGGCTGGCTCCCGGCCACGGGCCGCGGCACCGTGACGCACCTCATCCTGCCCGCCTTGACGCTGGGAGCCGCGTCGGCGGGGATCGTGGCCCGCATGACCCGGTCGAGCATGCTGGAGGTGCTCCGGCAGGACTTCATCGTCACCGCCCGCTCCAAGGGACTGGCGGAGCGGGTGGTGGTATACCGGCACGCGTTGAAGAACGCCATGATACCGGTGGTGACCATCGTGGGACTCCAGGTTGGCACCTTGTTGGGCGGCGCCGTGCTCACCGAGACGGTGTTCGCCTGGCCGGGCCTGGGCAGGTTGCTGGTAGGCGCGATCCTCGCCCGGGACTACCCGGTGATCCAGGGCGGTGTCCTCCTCCTGACCGTGACTTTCGTGATGGTCAACCTCGCCGTGGACCTGTTCTACGTCTATCTCGACCCCCGGATCCGCTATGTATCCCCGCGAGGCGAATGATGGAGCAAGACAAGACCGCCAACTCAGCGCCTGCACCGACTCCGGCCCGGCTTGCCGCCCGCAGCTTGCGCCGTAACCGGGCGGCCATGGCGGGCCTCGTCATCGTCCTCGCCTTCTCGCTGGCGGCGGCCCTTGCTCCGGTGCTGGGGCTCCCCGACCCCTACGGGGCCTCTTTTCCCCATGCCCTGGAGTCGCCGAGTCGCGAGCATCCTTTCGGGCGGGACGAACTGGGGCGCGATCTACTGTCCCGGGTGGTGCATGGCGCCAGGATCTCCCTCACCCTGGGCTTGATCGCCATGGCCATCGGCGGGTTGGTGGGAGTCCCCATCGGCGCGCTGTCCGGGTACTATGGCGGTCGCTT
>DOZU01000188.1:13023-13236 GCA_003517845.1 Clostridiales bacterium
CCTCCTCGCCTTTCCCGGCACTCTGCTGGCCATCGTACTGGTGACCATCCTGGGGGTAGGTCTCGATAACGCCATGATAGCCATTGGGATCGCATCTATCCCCACCTACGTGCGACTGGCCCGGGGTTCGGTGCTGTCCGTCAAGGAGATCGGCTACGTCGCGGCGGCCCGGGCGGTCGGCGGCGGCGACCTGCGGATCGTGTTCCGCCACAT
>DOZU01000120.1 GCA_003517845.1 Clostridiales bacterium
CCACGACTTCTTGACCCACTCAAGCGGGTTGCCGCCGCTACCCTCGCTCATCTTCGCCATGGCCGACTCGCTGCGTGAGGACCCGACCATCAGCATGTTCGGAGAGAAGGCGGCCGACGCACTCGACACTCATCCGCCGCTTCGAACCTACGAGGAGCTGATGGATTTCATCGCCAAGCAGGATTTCGCGCTGCTTGGCAGGCCCGGGCGCTATTTCAGTTACTCCAACGACGCCTACGGCCTGCTCGGGGCAATCATCGAACGAGTCGGCGGTGAGCCCTATGAGCAGTATGTGATGCGGCATATCGTGGAGCCGGCGGGGATGGACCGCAGCGCCTTCAAGTTGGACTGCCTGCCTGGGGGCGCGGAACTCACGCAGCTATACGTCAAGAAGCCGGATACCGAAGCGGTCATCGCCGCCCCGGGTTGGTGGGAAAGTCGCCCCATGGCAGCTGCCGGCTTCCTCCGCTCCAACGTGGTGGACCTCATCCGCTACATGGAGATCTATCGCAACCGCGGCAAGGTGGGCGAGGAGCAAGTCCTCACCGAGGACTCGGTGCGGCAGATGGTCACCCCGTACATGGACTCCGGGATGGGCGGCGACTATGGCTACGGGCTGATGCTGACGGCCAACTACCACGGCTTCTCGCTGGTGGAGCACGGAGGAGGCATAAAAGGTGTGTCCGCCCATGTCACATCGGTACCCGAGGCCGGGATCACCGGGGCAGCCTTGGCCAACCTGGGAGGCGTCCCCTCCAGCCAGGCTCTGACCGCCGCCATGAATATCCTCTTGGGGTTGCCGCTCGCCAGCCGGCGCTTCGCGCAACAGGACTACCGTTACCTTGAGGACCACCTGGCGTCGCTCACCGGCATGTACCCCTCGGGAGAGGGGCTTCTGCCGCCAACCAAGATCGTCATCGGCGAAGCGGGCCTGGAGGCCCACCTGCACCCCAAGGTCTACCCCGTACGCATGATCGGTCCCTACCAAGGCATCGTCGAAATGTACGGGCCGCAAGACGAGGGTATGCCGATAACCTTCCTGCGTAACGATATGGGGGACGTGTTCGCGGTGGCGATGGGAGCCAGGATGATGTTGAAGAAGGATCTGGAGCAAAGCTGAACCCGGGCGGCAACGGTTGCGGCCCGGGCGGGGTGGCGGCGCGTCAAGGCCCGGCGGGTCCCGCCGCAAGTCCACGGTACACGAGTCGCAGAAGTGTTTGCCGCTCACCGGGGATGTTCTCCGCCAGCCGCGCCGCCGCCGCCGCGGCGCTCCAGCTGGCGAGGCTGGCCCCATCTTGACCTGAGGCCCGGAGGTAGCGAGCCAGGTAGGCGCGCTGGAACGCCCGGCGAGCGGCCAGGACCACACCAGGGGCCCGGCCGCTCGGGAGGTTACCCCTCCCCATCAGCAAGAGCGAGGTGCGCGCCACATCCGCCATCGGGTCGCCGGCGGCGGCGTCGGGCCAGTCGATGACCACCGGCCCGCCCGGGCTCAGGATCACGTTGTCGGGGTGGAAGTCGCCGTGGCACACGCGGTCGCCATCGGGCAGGCTTTCCAGCAAGGCCGCCATCGACTCCCGAAGGTCCCGCGGCAGGTCGGCGGCATAGATCCTCCTGGCCAGGTGTGTCTTGACCAGGGGCAGTCCGACGGCCGCCCGCCGGTGGAGGTCGGCCTGCAATTCGGCCAGCAGCCGGGCGGACTGCCACAACGACCACGGCCAGTCCCGCAGCGCATCCAGCATGGTCCGGCCGGGCACGGCCTCTAACGGAATGCCGGGCCGGCCGTCCACGATGATGACGTCTCCCGCGGCGGGTACCGGAAACCCGGTGTCGCCGACAGCGCGGGTCCTGGCAACTTCAGATCTGGCCGCCTGCTCGGTCCATCCGGGGCGGAACAGCTTGAGCACGCGGCCGTCCGGCCACGGATACAACTCCGCAGTCCGCCCGACGGCCAGCGGTTGCGATCGGTCCAGGGGGCATCACTCCCCGCTCGGCGGAACTCGAAGTGGAAGCCCCTGCAGGACACCTTGGTCGTGGTCACCGCCACGGGTCGCGCCCGTCTTCGCGGCCACAGCTACGGCCCTTGTAGGGGCGGGTTCGGAACCCGCCCCCGCCACCATTCGCTCCCCACTGGCAACATCATACCGGGCCGATCCGCCGCAGCTTGTACCGTTCGTACAGGACCTCCACCGTCTCACCCTTCCGGTTGAACTCGACGGTGCTCCGGCGGCCGGCCGCCAGGGTGAAGAAGCGGGGCGCATCGCCCTGCAGCAGCTCGGGGATGAGGGGCACGTTCTCCTGGTGGTGCTTGTCCTTGAACTCCGCCTGCAACAGGTCGCCCTTGCGGCGGAAGGTGATCTGCATCGTCCCCTTGAAGGTCGCGTACACGCCCGCCAGGGCGTCAAGCAGCCGCTCAATTCGGAGGAAAGGCAGGCGCTCCGGGTCCTCGCCGATGAGGGCGGCCAGGGCCGCCATGCCCAGTTGGCCGGCCGCATAGCCGGCTCCATTGGCCAGCACGGCGACGGCGACGTCGCGGGCGGGGATGAAGCCGATATAGGCGGTGGCCACGCCCACGCTGCCGCCGTGGCCTACCAGGCGGTGGCCGAAGAAGTCGGGGTAGGCGTGCAGGCCATAGCCGTAAGTCCCCGGCTGATCGAGCAGGGCGGGAGAGGCGTCGCTTTCCAGCCAACCGGAGGCGGGGAGTCGCACCCGGCCCTCCATCATGGATTTGATGGAAGCTTCGGCGGCGGTCCGCCCGCCGCCGCCGGGGATGCCGCCGCCCAGGAGGAACATCCGCAGGTAACGGATGAGGTCGGGCACACTCGAGATGAGCCCGCCATCGGCCAGGATGCGGCCGAACGAATAGCGGCTGGGGAGGGGCTCGCCGTCGCTGGTGATGAGGTGCGGGGTGGCGGCGTCGGCGTCGGCCTCGACGACGGCGCGCGCGAATGTGCTCCGCCGCATGCCCAGCGGGTCGAGGATGTGCTGGCGCAGGTAATCGGGATAGGACAGCCCGGAGACCCGCTCGATGATCTCCCCCAACAGCACATAGCCTTCATTCAAGTAGAACCAGCGTTCGCCGGGGCGGGTCTCGGCCCAGTCCTCGGCGCCGCGCATGAAGGTCAACAGGTCGTCGACACTGGCGATGGGCAGCCATTTCTCGCTCGAGCCGTGCTCTCGGGAGAGCACCGCCTCGGCGTAAGCCAGGGCGGGGATGCCGCTCGTGTGGGTCATGAGGTGCCGGAGGCGGATGCGCTCGCCGAAAGGCCGGATGGGCAGAGGAACGTACTCCTCCACCGGGTCGTCCACCGACAGCTTGCCCTGCTCCTGTAGCTGCATCAGGGCAAGACAGGTGAAGGACTTGGTGACGCTGCCAATGGCGTACAGCGTCTCCCCCGTAGCGGGCAGGCCATCCTTCAGGTCGCGGAAGCCGTAGCCCCGCTGGTGAACCACCTCATCGCCCGCCAGGAGGGCCAGGCTGACGCCGGGGAGGTGAGTCTGTCCCATCTTCTCCAGGACGAACGCGTCGAGGGCGGCGAAGCGGCCGGGCATGCGATCACCTCCGCGGTAGTCGGACCAGGCAGATAGTTCCACGGGCGGGTTTTCCTCACCTGTCCGGGCGTGGTAATATGGAGCAAGATCACCTTGGACCTTGGGAGTGGTGGTCAGTTGGGTGAGGAAGTCGTCTTCTCGGGTATCCAGCCGAGCGGCAGGATTCACGTCGGCAACTACCTGGGGGCGATAAAGAACTGGGTGAAGCTCCAGGATCAGCACCTGTGCTATTACTGCGTGGTCGACTACCATGCGATCACGTCCCCCTATGAGCCAGGGGCATTCTCCCAGGCCGTGCTGGATGCTGTGGCCGCCAACGTCGCTGCCGGCCTCGACCCGGATCGCTCCGTCATCTTCGTCCAGTCTCAGGTGCCCGAGCACACCGAGCTGTGCTGGATCCTTGGCGCCGTCACTCCCGCCGGCGAGTTGCAGCGGATGACGCAGTATAAGGATCGGGCCCGGGTGCGTCGCGAGGTGGTCAACGCCGGCGTGCTCACTTACCCCATCTTGCAGGCGGCGGACATCCTGGCTTACAAGGGAACGCTCGTGCCGATAGGCGAGGACCAGGCGCAGCACCTGGAACTGACCCGGGAAATAGCTCGGAAGTTCAACGCTGCCTACGGGCCCACTTTCCCCGAGCCGCAGGTATCATTCAGCCCATCTCCCCGGATCATGTCGCTGAGCGATCCCAGGGTTAAGATGTCCAAGAGCATCCCCGGCAGCTATCTATCGCTGATGGCGGAACCGGCGGCCATTCAGGAGACGGTGGCCCGCGCGGTCACCGACACCGGGCCGACCCCCGGCGGCGAGATGAGCCCCGGGGTCGCGACGCTGTTTCACCTCCTTGACGCCTTCGCCCCCGGCGAGACCGCGGAGCGTTTCCGCGCCGCGCACCGGCAGGGCGGGTTGCGCTATTCCGAGTTGAAGGCCGTCCTGGCGGAGTGTCTGATAGAGCGTCTCGAACCCATCCGCCGCCGGTACCGGGAGTTGATGGCCCGGCCGGAGACGCTGAAAGACATCGTGCGCCACGGTACCGCTCGGGCGCGGCCGGCGGCTTGCGCCACTCTCGAGGAAGTGCGCGAGAAGGTCGGCATCCTGAAGGTCTAGGTCCGGCGCTTGCGCGACCGGAGGTCGTCAAGGAGTTCATCGAAATCATCGGGGTCGCCGGCGGCATCGCCGGCCGGTTTCCGGCGCTCATGGAGGTAGTAGGCGAACGCCGCCGCGGCCAGCAGGAAAGCGATGATGCTCAGGATCAGCCAGAACAACGCGCCCAACTCCCTTGCTTGCCGGCAGGTATTATCCCCTGAATTGCTCGAAGCACGGCGGCAGGCCCGTGATATCGCTGGAGGAGGCGATGGCATGGAAGACCGGATGATGGCAACGGTGAAGCGGATGGCCGTGCCCCGGGGTCCGGGGTCGGCGGGCGAGAGAGCGGCAGGGGAATATGTGAGCGAGCGGTTGAGGGAGCTGGGGCTTGACGTCCGGGCGGAGAGCTTTCCGGCCCCGTCGACTTTCTCCTGGGTATACTTGCTGCTGTATGTCGCGCCCGGCGCAGCGGTGGCCGCGGCCGCCTACCGCCCAATGGCCGGGGTGGCGCTGGCACTCGGCGGGCTGCTACTCTTCTACCTCGAACTCGACTTCCGCGAGTTGCTAGGCCACGCCTTCCGATGGTCGCGTTCATCGAACATCATCGGACGGGCAAGGCAGGGCGGGACGCGGCGCATCCCGATCATCTTGATGGCGCACCGGGACTCCTCCAAGGCGGCGCTGAACTTCCGGCCGGGGCTGGTGGAAGGTTTTCGCCGGTCTTTCCTGGGCATGGTCGCCGCCTACCTGTTCACGCCCGTCCTCCTGGCGGCGTACGTTGCGAGCGGCGCGAGCGCGCTGTGGTGGCTCAGCTTCTTGCCCGCGGGCTACCTGCTGTTGAGCGCCGGCTTCCTCTTGCACCGGGAGATCGTAAACCAGGTGACGCGGGGGGCCAACGACAACGCATCGGGGGTCGCCGTGCTCCTCGCCCTGGTCGAGACCTGGATCCGTACGCCGCCTCAACACCTCGAGCTATGGGCGGTCATGACCGGTGCCGAGGAATCGGGGACCTGGGGTGCGGCCGACTTCCTCCGCCGGCACGGCCGCGGCCTTAGGGATGCCCTGTTCCTGAACTTCGACAACGTGGGTGCCGGCCAGGTGCATTACATCGATGCGGAAGGGGCCTTGCGGCCATACCGCGCCTCGCCGCGGTTGCTGGCTGCCGCGGAGGCCGCCCGGCGGCTACGGCCCGACCTCAAGGTCAGCCGGGCCGCCTATCGCTTGTTGCCCACCGATGCCACCCGTGCTCTGGCCTGGGGTTACCAGGCGATGAGTTTCCTGGCGACCGATGAGCGAGGGCTGCTCCCCAACTGGCACTGGCTCACCGACACCCCCGAGGGCGTCGATCCCGAGTGCCTCCGGCACTGCCATGACTTCGCATGGGAACTGGTGCTCGAACTCGACCGGCGGGCGGGTCAGGGCCGCTCGGAGTAGTCGACGATGGATGCCGTCTCGCGCAGTCCCTTGAGCCAAGCCGGCATCCGTTCGTTCACCGCTTCCCGGAGCAGGTTGGTCATGATCTCCTCGCGTACTTGCTCGAACTCCCCGGCGTACGCGCCGGGTTGTTCGGCATGGCGGGCCCGGGCCTGCTCCTCGGTGATGGTGACTTCCCGCTCCACCAGCATGCGGGCGAGCAGGTCGAGTTCGACTTCCTGACGCAGCGCCGCTTCGTCCAGGCCATGAACGGCCAGTGTTTGCTGGAAGTGCTCTTCGGACTCGAACTGCTCGCGAATCTCGGCCAGTTCCCCTTCAACCTCGGACGCGTCCACGGTCACGTCCTGCTCGTCAGCGGTCTGCCGGATCAGGGCCCTGGTCACCAGCCGGTCCACGGTGGCGCGACCGAGCTGGCGGAACATGGCCTGGTATACCTCGTCCCGGGTGATCACCTCGCCGTTGACGATCACCGCGGCCGGACGCGACTCCCTCCCGAAAAGCCTGACGATGGCAGGCAAGCCCACCCCTGCCGCCAGGATCGCCAGCGCACATAAGACTACTACGGGCCGATTCAACCGCGCCAAGTCCAAGCACCCCCATGTAGCTGGATGTCCCTCACATGATGGAGCTTAACACGCCACGGAGGCATTGGATAGGGGAAATGCCTGGTAGGTCCTCGTGCCCCCCACAGGACGCCACGGGGTACGAAAGCGACAGACCGCCGTTTCGGGCCCAGGGGGGGTTCGGAACCCGCCCCTACAGCGGCTGCGGGCACGACCGCGAGTTCGTCTTGCTGGCAGTCAAGGGGCGCGGAAGCGGTCCTGCCGCGCGGCGACGCGTCAAGACCTCACGTACGGCAAGGTAAACGGCCCCTGGGGGAGGACAGCGATCGGCTTCTCTTGTTTCGTCCAAGCCTTCATGAGGCGGGACTCGGAGCTTGAACCGCGGGGGAGGGAGGGCGTCTCCCCTCCCTTTGCCAGGTGCCGCATCGCCTGCTCCAGTCCTTCCTGGACGCTGGCGACGGGCTGAAGGAAGGCACCGGTGACCTCGGCCACGCCCAGTGATGAATACAGGAAGACGGTAGCCCGCTGCAGTATGGAGCACAGCACCTGCGCCTGCCACTGGTCCGCGCGGGTGTCCGGTCTGGCGAGGATCTCAGCCAGCAATTCCTCCGGCGTAGCCGCCGAACGCAACATGGACGCGAAACCGCCCGCCGGCAGGCCGAGCCGGCACTCCGACGCCGCCACGATGCAGCCGCCGGGCGCGAGGATGCGGGCCGCCGCCGATAGCCCTTTGACCGTCTGGTACAGATTCTGGTCCAGCGGCCATCCGCCGTTGGTGGTGATGACGATGGGGAAGGGATGGTCGACGGGGCAAAGCGCCAGGTCACCGACGAAGCCGCAGCCCTGACGGTGGGCGAGGCGGACGTCCCCGGCGAACACCCCCACGATCTCGCGACGCCGGTTGATGGCCACGTTGATCGATAGGTCGGGCGGGAGCAGCGCGCAAGCCTCGGCGATGTCCGTCTGAACCGGATTGTCTTCCACCCGGCCCCAGGTGGTGGCCGGGTGGCCGATCAGGCGGGCGGAGTGGATGTTGAGAATGGTGTCCAGACCGGCGATTCCCGGTACTACCGCTTTGGGCCCTCCCGAGAACCCTGCGAAAAAGTGGGGCTCGAGGAGGCTGATGGTGATGCGCCGGTCGGCCCGGACGTAGCGGTGGTTGAGCCAAACCGCCAAGCCCGACCCGGTATGACCTACCAGCTCCAGGTTGGCCGTGTCTCGCGCGTCGTGATCGGCCCCCGGGGTGCCGGGACCGAGCAGTTCCGCCCGTTCGTCCGGCGTGGAGGGCTGGTGGGCGCCGGTGCCGACCAGGAAGAACAACCGCAGCCCGGGTATGGCGGCCGTCGCCTCCTTTATCCAGGCCACCAGGCGGGAGGTGGGAAGAGGCCGCGTCCGGTCGGGTACGACCACGCACACGTCGTCTCCCGGCCTCAGGATTTCGTCCAGCGGCCGGCAGCCAATGGGTTGGCGGAGGGCATCCAGCACGGCCGCTCGTTCGTCGGGGAGCCCCGGAGCGAAACGCGGCTCCAGGACGCGGGCACCATCAGGTACCGCCAGTCGGACGGTACCCTTGCCATACTGCAATTTCACGTCTGGCATCGCGCTTGCCTCCTTCGACCTGCTGCACTGCTTGTTGGGGAGAATATACCATATTCGACTCCTTCCGAGGAGCCCCATGCACGGTCATAAGATCGCGTCGAATATCCTGGAGCGAGACTGAAGGCTACCGCCATCCCGCCGTCTTCATGCCCCGGGGGCCGCCATCCTGAGTCCGGCGCCTGGTAGCCGTTACACGGAGCTGAGCGGCATGTCGATGGCATGTCCGCACGTGTCAGGGGCGGCCGCCCTGGTCTGGTCGGCCACACCCGGGTTGCCGGCCCGGCAGGTGCGGTGCCTCCTGGCGGATACGGCGGAGGATCCAGGGATGAATCACGACTTGCAGGGCCGAGGGCTCGTGCGGGCGGGCCGGGCGGTGGAAGAGGCCCGAAAACAGTCGCCAAATCGAAGACCACAGGTGTCGAGCGCTCATCCTGTCTGGCGACAATCCAGGGGCGGGTTCCGAACCCGCCCCTGCCCGTCGGGCGTAATGGCGCCGTCTGGCGCGCGCACCCGGCGCCATGTCCGGCGCGCGGCAGCTACGTGCGGAACAACACCCGTTCCTTGCGGAAACAGGCTACCGCGAAGGCCAAGGCGAACCGGATTCCAACCGCGCTCACCGCCAGCGTCATTGCGATGTGCTCGAGGTCGATGATGCCGACCAGCACTTCCTTGAGGACGGCCAGGCTGCCCAGCACGGGCACGAAGAAGAACCATTCCGGCACATGCTCTACCGGCAGGAACTGGGTGAAGATCGCCGGGAAGATGACCACGAAGGAGAGAGGCGAGAGGTAAGTCTGGGCCTCCCGGAAACTCCGGGCGTAGAGGCTGATGGCAAGCTGCAGGGCGGAGAACATCCCTGCCAGACCCAGGACCACGAGGAGGATCACGCCGGCGGCCGGGGCGGGCAGGATCTCAGCCAGGCGGACTTGCAGGTCGGCCCCCGGTCCCAGTAAGGCGGCGGGACGGATCAGAAAGGTGAGGACCATGCCTAGCAGGGAGACGGTTGAGGCGAGCACCGAGGTGAGGACCACGGCCAGGTACTTGCCGATCACGATGGCCGTGCGCGACGCCGGGGTGGACAGCAGGGGTTCAAGCGTGCCCCTTTCCTTCTCGCCCGCGGCACCGTCGATGGCCGCGTACATCCCGCCCGTCGAGGCCCATATCGCCAACAACATGGGCATGACCATCCCCAGGGCGAAGCCGACCATCCGCTGCGGAGGGGCCAGGTTCTCGAGCGACCATGGGAACGGGTTCAGGATCGCCGGGTCCAGACCTCGCGCGGCCAGCCGATCGGCCACCACCCGGCCGGCGAACTCGCCCAAGGCGGCCGCCAACCGGTCCCGGGCGGCGGTCGAAAACTCGTCGGATGCATCGAAAGCGAGCCGCAACTGGGCGGGCGTCTCTCCGGCCACCGCCGCGCCCATCCCTTCGGGGAGGTAGAGGATGGCGTGAACGGCGCGCTCGGCCAGCCCCGCTACCGGGTCCTCCAGCTGGACGGTGTTCACCCCGTCGCGGCCGTCGAGGAACGCGACCAGGTCCGGATAATGCTCGGCTCCTACCACGGCCACGGCCACCGGCGTCTCCTGGACTCGCTCCAAATGCTGCGCCATGATCGTGGGCATCGCCAGCAAGAGCAGCGGTACGAGCAAGAGGGGCATGATGATCATGGCCAGCCACGTGCGACGATCTCTTGTGGTGTCGAGCAGCTCTTTGCGGAATACCACTCCGACATGCCGCCAGTCGAAATCACGGCGCCCCTTCATGACTGCTCACCTACCAGACGGGCGAAGACATCCTCGAATCGCTCCCGGGTGGAGTGGGATTTCAACTCGCCGACGGTGCCATCGGCGATGATCCGGCCGCGATGGATGACGGCCACCCGGTCGCACAGCTTCTCGATCTGGCTCATGATGTGGCTGGAGAAGATGACCGTCTTGCCCGCCGCCCGGGCTTCGCCGATGAATTCCTCGACCGCCCGCGTCGAAAGCACGTCCAACCCTGCCGTGGGTTCGTCCATCAGCAGCACGGGAGGATCGGTGAGCCAGGCGCGGGCCAAAGCCACTTTCTGTTTCATGCCCCGGGAAAGCTGGCCCGAACGACGGTCGGCGAACTCCTCCATATCCAGGCGGCGCAGCAGTTCGGCGGACCGCCGGGCGATCTCCGGCCGGGGCATGCCATGCAACTCACCGAAGTAACGGAGGTGCTCCCGGGGAGTCAGCCGGTCATACACGCCGGGTTCCGCCGCGACCACCCCCAGCAGGCGGCGGACCCCACCGGGGTCGCGCACCAGGTCGATGCCGTTGATCAGGGCGGTGCCGGAAGTCGGGTCGAGGATGGTGGCCAGCAACCGCAAGGTTGTGGTCTTTCCGGCCCCGTTTTCCCCCAGGAGGCCGAAGATCTCGCCCGCCTTCGCCTGGAAACTGGCCCGGTCTACCGCCAGGACCCCGTTGCGGCCGAAACGCTTGGACAACTCTCTGACTTCCACCAAACGCGCGCCACCTCCCGTAGATGGGCTGCTCAGCCGTGAGGAAATACTGGCGAAAGCCCCTCACCTTGCGCTGCCTCCTGTAATTTACCGTCGAAAGTCAGCAGCGTCAACCCGGGATGTGCAGGGAGTAGGGGCGGGTTCCGAACCCGCCCCTACCGTGACTGCGGCGTGATGGCGCCAGCGCGGGTTTCCGGCAGGAGAAGGCGCCCGGACAGGCGAAGCCGGTTCCAACAGGTGATTCCTTGATGTCTTGGCCCCCTGTGTCGCCTAGCACGCCGCGACCTCGCGGTTCATCTCGATGGCGCCGAGTCCTGTTGCGGTTCTTCCGCGGAGGGATCCTCCGCCGTCGAGTGGTCGCCCTGGCCGGGCCGGCCGTTGCCGAGCAGATGTTGCAGAACGCGCTCGGCATCGTCGATATGATCCTGGTCGGCGGCATCGGGCCCGCCGCCATCGCCGCCGTGGGGATGAGCGACCAGATCGTCATGCTGGTCCTGGTTAGCTTCGCCGCCTTCAACGTGGGCACCACCGCCCTCGTCGCCCGGTATGCCGGCTCGCGGGACATGGCGGCGGCTGCCCGTGTCGCTCACCAGGCGATCCTGGTCAGTTTCGGGCTGGGGACACTGCTCGGCGCAATCGTGTTCGTCGCCGCCCCGCGGGCTCTCGGGTTGATGGGGGCGGCACCCGACGTCCTGGCGCTCGGCACGCCTTATTTCCGGCTGATGTGCGTCTCCATTCCCTTCCTGGCTTTGTCGGTCGTGGGCAATGCCACGCTGCGGGGGATTGGCGATACCCGTACTCCCCTGTTCGTTGCGGTAGCAGCCAGCCTGCTTCACGTGACGCTTGCCTTCTTGTTGATCTTCGGCCACCTGGGACTGCCGCGGCTCGGGGTGGTGGGCGCCGGCATTGCCACCTTGGCGGCCCGGACCCTGTCGGGCGGGGTGACGTTGTGGGTGCTGATGAGCGGGCGGAGTCTCCTTCACCTGTCCTTCGGCGGGCTCCGAAAGTGGCAGGGTGAAACCATGCTGCGGCTGTTGCGCGTGGGTCTGCCGGCTGCCGGCGAGCAGTTCATGATGCGGCTCGGGATGACGCTATATGCCAGGATCATCGCCGGGCTGGGGACGGCCGCCTTCGCCGCCCACCGGGTGGCGCTCACCGCCGAGTCGCTGTCTTTCACGCCGGGTTTCGGGTTCGCCCTGGCGGCAGCGACTCTGGTCGGCCAGGGTCTGGGCGCGCGTAAGCCGCGGGCAGCGGAGGCGGCCGGCTACCAGACGCTGCATTACGCAGTCGCCATGATGTCGTCGATGGGCCTCGTCTTCTTCATCTTCTCCCGGCCCCTGGTGCTCGTGTTCACACAGGATCCGGAAGTTGTGGACCTGGCTTCGCTGTGTTTGAAGATCGTCGGATTGGCCCAGCCGGTGCTGGCTTCCTCAATGGTCATGGCCGGCGCCCTGCGCGGCGCGGGCGATACGCGGTGGACCCTGCTCATCACCGCCTCCGGCGTATGGCTGGTGCGGATCCCCCTGGCGCTGTTGCTCACGAACCTGGGTTTTGGGTTGCCAGGGGCCTGGGTGGCCATGACCATTGACCTGACGATCCGGGGAGCCCTGATGTACTGGCGTTATCGGGCCGGTCGCTGGAAATACATCCAGATCTGAGCAAGCTGCCGTGCCGCTCAGGGCACCACGAAGCATGGAAACGGCAGACCGCCTCTTTGGGTGGTGGGGGCGGGTTCCGAACCCGCCCCTACGATGGCTGGGGAACGGGGATGATCAGCCGCGCTCCCGGGACCAGCCGATGCGGACTTCCGAGCCCGTTGGCCTCTGCTATCTCAGCCCATCCCAGGCCATATCGGCGGCCCAAGAGCCAGAGGGTGTCCCCGGGCCTTACCACGTGGTCCCTCGCGGCTGGCGGCGGGGGGACCACGGGGATGACCAGACTCTGTCCGACGCGCAGCCGGTCGGGGGCTACCCCGGGGTTGGCGCGGGCGATCTCGGTCCAGGCGACCTCGTGACTCCTGCCGAGTCGCCATAGCGTGTCCCCGGCTCGGACCCGGTACACTCGCGGCAGCCGCAGATCTCGGCCGACGTGAATGGCGTAGGGCGCGACGAGGCCGTTGGCCCGGGCAATCTCCGGCCAGGGCACCCCATAGCGCTGTCCCAGGCGCCACAGCGTATCGCCCCGACGTACGCGGTGGACTGCCGGCGCTGCGGCAGGAGAGCGCGCTGCCGTGGCCGGCGAACGGTCGCCGAGCCGATCGGAGATCAGCGACCAGATGGCGAGGTCTTCGGTTCCCAGACGCCAGATGGCGATGCCGGCCAGCCCGTGGGTGGTCACCAGACGGAGCTTGGCGGCCAGACTGCGAGCATCCTCGAAGTAGACGATCCGGTCCCGGCCGCCCACCTGGTAACGAAAGTAAGGAACCTGAGCCCGCTCATGCCAGCGGACGGGCACGCCGTGCCGGGCAGCCAAACGAGGGGCGTGCCGGCTCGTGACCGCCTGCCCCCGGCCGCCGCCGACGGGCCAGTCGTAGCCGTAGGCGGCGACCCCCAGGAGGACCCGGTCGGCGGGGACGAGTTGCAGCGTGTGGCGCACTACCGCCGCCACCCAGTCGATAGCGGCGACCGGTCCCGGGGGGCCGCCCGCCCAGTGCTGGTCATAGGTCATGACCACCAGGTGATCGACGATCCGACCAAGCGCTCGATAGTCGTAAGCACCGCTCCAGCCGTGGGAGGGATCGTCCTCAACCTGGGCGGGCACGGCGATGCCCAGCCGGTAGCCCCGAGGATGGAGTTCGGCCGCCAGCAGGCTCATGAACCGGGTGAGATGGTCGCGGTGGCCGGGGGGTACGTTCTCGAAGTTGATGTGGATGCCGGAATACTCGCCGGACACCGCGAGTTCCCGGATGGACGCGACGGCCCTGTTCCGCGCCCCGGGATCGGTGAGGACCCTGGTCGCAATCCCCCGATCGAACCCACCCTGCCCGATGTTGTGGACCACGGCGTATACCTGAATGCCTTGCCTTGCGGCCAGGGGCAGCAGGACGGAATCGGCTTGCGCGGAGAGGTTGCCGTGACCGTCGAGCGCGTACAGGAAGGCGGCGGCGCTATCGACCGCCCGCGCCTGGGACAGGGACCGATAGGCGGTGAGGTCTCCCGTCCAGTTGACCGGGTAGTAGCCGAGCACCTGGTAGCCGACCTGCGGGGCGGCGTGGGATGGGACGCCGGCCGCGGCCAGCAAGAAGGCGGCGAGAGCGATGGCCAGCAAACGGAACATCTGCTTGCACTCCCCCTGACTTGTAAGTTACCTGAAACACGGCAAACGGGTTCCATAATGACCAGCCCTGTGCCTTCAAGTAAATGTTGGCAGGTTCCGGAAGCAGGCTGGTACCGCAGATGATCTGGCGGAAGCTATCTGCGTGAGCAGGGACTTCCGCTCTGACCACCGAATACTCAGCAGGCAAAAGTTCTGCACGGAGGTGGTTTCGTGCCCCGGCGCCCCTGGCTGTGCACCTGGATCATACTGCTGTTGCTGCTGGCACCCGGTGCCCGGGCGACCGCGCAGGTGATCGTCGAATTCGCTGACATCCAGGGACATGGGTCAGAGCCCTTCATCCGCGCTCTGCTCTATGGGGGCGTCATCGACATGACCGATGACCGGCGTTTCCAGCCGGACATACCGGTTACCCGGCTTGACTTCGCGGTCTGGGCGGCCAGGGCCCTGGAACTCACCCCGCCGGAGGTCTCTGAACCTCCCTTCACCGACTGGAGGGCGATACCGGAAGCGAACCGCCCGCAGGTGGCGGCGATCCGGGCGGCGGATTTGATCCGCGGTTTCCCCGACGGCAGTTTCGGACCGACCCTCGGGTTGCGCAGGGTGGAGATGGCCCTGATTCTGGGCCGCTATCTGGTCAGGCTTGGGGTGAAAGCCGACCCTCGTTTCTTCCATCTGTTCGCGGACGGCGCTGCCGTGCCCGCCTGGGCGGCCGAGGCCTCCGCGGCCGTGCGGACGCAGGTATTGCTGGCCCGTCCGGGGACGCCCGGGGCGCCCGGTCGGTTCGCCCCGGATGAGCCGGTTACCCGGGCCGAGGCGGCCGAGATGGTCGTGCGGTTCCGGGACGTCGTCCAGGGGTTGGCGCCCATCGCGAAGGCCCCGGTCACGCCCCCGGCCGTCCTGCCCCGCGCCCTGGTGCTGGTCTACCACGTCAACACCGATGCCGCTTATCGACACCTCCAGGAGTTCGGCGACCAGATCGACATCCTGGTCTACGTATCGTACGTGCTCAGGGGCGACGGCCGGCTGGTCGGGATTGACAGCCCGCGGACCATGGCCTGGGGAGCAGCCCGCGGCCGGCCCATTCTAGCCAAGCTAGGCAATCACGATCGGTCGGCCAACCGGCAACTGCTGAACGATCCCGCTGCTCGCCGGCGGGCCGTGGAGGGGCTCGTGGAACTCATGGAGCGGGGATACTCGGGGGTGGACCTCAATTTCGAGAACGTCGATCCGGCCGATCGCGATGCCTACACGTCTTTCGCGGCCGAGGTTGCGGCGGCCCTGCGTCCCCGGGGATATCTCATCGTGGCCTCTGTGCCGGCCCGTACCGCAGCAATGCTGCGGCAACAATGGGCCACGGCTTACGACTACGCCGGCATTGGCCGGTCGGTCGACTTCATGATGGTGATGACCTACGACCAGCACCACCGCACGAGTCCGCCCGGGCCGGTGGGCGCTTTGAACTGGGCCGACCAGGTAATCCAGTTCGCGGTGAGCCAGGTGCCGCCCGCGAAAGTCCTCCTGGGCATCCCCGCCTATGGCTACCAGTGGCCCGACGGGGGCGGGGCGGCGACCGCCATCTTCGCCCGCAGTGCCATCGCCCGAGCACGAGAGGCCAACATTCCCCTCGTGCCGTGCCCCGTGACTGCAGAACTCACCTTCCGTTACCGGCATCCCGACCGGGGGACCTGGTACCGGGTATGGGTGACCGAACCCCAGGGTCTGGGGATGAAGCTCGGCCTGATCGAGCGGCACAGCCTGGGCGGGCTTGGCATGTGGCGGCTGGAGTTCGAGCCCCCCGAGTACTGGCAGGAGTTTCGCAGGGCGCTGATGCCGCGGCGCTGACGCCTCACGCCCGCGGTCGCTACCATCACACGCCGGTCAGGTGGTAGCCGCCGTCGACGTACAGGACTTCGCCGGTCACCCCGCGGCCCATATCGCTGAGCAGGAACAGGGCGGCGTCGGCGATCTCCGCCGGGTCGGGTGCCCGTCGGAGCGGGGCACGCTGGCGGTACAAGTCGAGCATCCGCACCAGGCCCTTGACGCCGCTGGCGGCCAGCGTCCGCACCGGGCCGGGGGACAAGGCATTCACGCGGACGTTATCGGGACCGAGGTCATAGGCCAGGTAACGCACGGCGGCTTCCAAACTGGCCTTGGCCGTCCCCATGACGTTGTAGCCGGGGAAGACTCGCTGCGACCCGTGGAAAGTCAGGGCGAGGATGCTCCCGCCACCGCCCGCCTGGAGGAAAGGGCGCGCCAGGCGGGCGAGCGCGACCAGGGAGTAGGCGCTGACATCGTGGGCCTCTCGATAGCCTTCGCGAGATGTGGCGAGGAACTCGCCTTCGAGTTCTTCGCGTCGCGCCCAGGCCAGGCTGTGAACCAGGAAGTCGAGGCGCCCCGCGCTCTCGCCGATGAAGTGGGCGAGCGCGGCCAGGTCGGCGTCGGCGGTCACGTCGCAGGGGAAGGTCATGGCGCTTGGCAGGTCCTTCGCCAATTCGCGGACGTTTTCGCCCAGGCGATCATTCTGGTAGGTCAGGATCAGCCGCGCCCCCGACCGGGAGCAGGCGCTGGCGATGTGCCACGCCAGGCTACGATGATTGGCGACGCCGAGCACGATACCGGTCTTGCCTTTCAGGAGTTCCACCCGCTATCCCCTCCCGGCCCACCATTCGCTGTCCGGGCGGCCGATCCCTTGCCCGCAAGGCAGGGGAAGGAGCCGGACCGCCGAACCATTCCCCGAGGAGGGGAAGGTCGATGCGAAAATGGTATCCCGAACCTTGCCGCTTCCGCATCACCATCCTGGAAGTCAGCTCGGATGATGAGCCCTCCCGGGCCTGCCGGGCTGGCCATGAGCCCGGAGATGGGTTCGAGTTCGATTATTGCACTCCGCCCGAGCTGTGCGGCGATCTATTCCATCACCTGGTTCCGACGCTGCACACCTTTCGGACCGAGGCCGACATGCGCTGGAACTTCGGCTGGGCGGAGGCGGACCGCAAGGTCCTCTGGTGTCCCGGCCGAGTCGTGCGGCTGGAATTGCGGCGGCTGGGCGGGCAAGAGCTGTCGGCGGCGAGGCAGGCATGCGAGACGGAACGACTGCTCGGGTGAGAGGATGGGGATAGCTGCCTGACGGCAGGTTAATCCCCGACTGGTTGCAGGAGGGAAGCGCGATTGCGTCCCGTATACCTCTACAACACGCTGGGCCGGACGAAGGAGCGGCTGGAGCCGGTAAAGCCGCCGGTTGTGGGCATCTACACCTGTGGACCGACGGTCTACGACCTCGCCCACGTGGGGAACCTGCGGGCTTACATTTTCGCCGACAGCCTGCGGCGGATGCTCGAGGCGGCCGGTTACAGCATCCGTCATGTGATGAACATCACCGATGTCGGCCACCTGACCTCGGATGCTGATGAGGGCGAAGACAAGATGCTGGCGGGAGCCCGGAGAGAACGGATGTCCCCGCTGGCGATCGCTGAGCATTACACGCGACTGTTCTTCGAGCACTGCGAGGCGCTGAACATCAATCGCCCGACCATCGTGTGCCGCGCGACCGACCACATCCCCGAGATGATCCGGCTGGTAGAGGTACTGATCGACCGGGGATACGCGTACGCGATCGGCGACGGCGTCTACTTTGACGTGTTCAAGTTCCCCGGGTACGGCGGGCTGTCCGGAGCGGACCTGGCGGGTCAAGAACCGGGGGCCCGCATAGGCGTCAACCTGGAGAAGCGCCATCCCGCCGACTTCGCGCTATGGCGCAAGGCGGATGCCGGCCATCTGCTCCAATGGGATAGCCCGTGGGGCCGCGGTTATCCCGGCTGGCACATCGAGTGCTCGGCCATGGCCATGGCCTATCTCGGCGACCGCATCGATATCCACACCGGCGGCGCGGATCACATCCCCGTGCATCACGAGAACGAGGTCGCGCAGGCGGATGCCGCCACCGGCCATTCGGTGGTACGCTGGTGGCTGCATAATGAGTTCTTGCTGGTGGACGGCGGGCGGATGGGGAAGAGCCTGGGCAACGCGTACACGGTGAACGATCTGCTTGCCAGGGGCTTCCATCCCCTCGCGTACCGCTACTTCTGTCTCAACGCTCACTACCGGGCCAAGCTGAATTTCACCTGGGACGCCCTGGAGGCGGCCGCGCGCGCCCTGGACCGGCTGTGGGAGGCGGTGTTCGTCCTGGCCGGGGAGGCAGGCGGTCAGTCCGCGGCCATCCCCGCCGGGCTCCAGGAGGAGTTCTTGACGGCAATCGCCGACGACCTCGGCTTGCCCCGGGCGCTGGCCCTGGTCTGGGAAGTAGTGCGGGGCCGGCCGGTCGGGGCGGGTGAGGCGCTGGCATTGCTGCT
>DOZU01000132.1 GCA_003517845.1 Clostridiales bacterium
TCTGACCGAGCCGTCCCGGCACCGAGGCCACCGGCAGGTCCTCGCGGAAACTCAGCTTCTCCTTCTGCAGCTCGGTCTGGGTGCCTCCGCTATGCGCGTACCAGATCTCCGCTCCATAGTTGCCGCCGAGTTCCACCCCGGCGGACCCCGGCTTGGCCCGGTAGTCATGATTGACGATCCGCGCCCCGAGTATGGAGGCGGGTCGCTTGCTGGGACTCAGCAAGTGTGTTTGCAGGTAACGACCGTTACCGGTAGCCACGACCGCCCGGGTGATGATCTGACGGAACTCGCCGTGCAGTGCCTTGTCTCCCATCCCCTAGTCCTCCCTCGCCCCTGCCCTGCCGCCTGCTGGCCGGCCCAGGCTGGTTCATGATATGGATGACCCAGGGGAGAGGTGACAAGGCTCCTAGGTCACCTCCGCCTCGACCAGGTCACGGTAAGTTCGTAGCAGGCGGGTCGTCACCGGTCCCGGCCGGCCGCCACCGACCGTTTGCCCGGTCAGATCTACCACCGGCATGATCTCGGTGTGGGTGCCGGTCAGGAACAGCTCCTCGGCCCGGGCTGCCTCCGCCAACGAAAAGGGGCGTTCGGCATGGGGCAAGCCCAGTTTCGCCGCCAGCTCCAGCACCGCCGCTCGCGTGACGCCGGCGAGGATCTGGTTTGAGCAAGGAGCAGTGCGGAGCACCCCGTCGATGACCGCGAAGACGTTAGCAGCCGTCGCCTCGGTCACCAGGCCCTCGCGATGCAGGAGACACTCGTAGGCCCCGGCTCGCTGGGCGCGAGTGCGCAGCACGACGTTGGCCACCAGAGCGGTGGTCTTCAGGTGACACCATTCCCATCGCACGTCGCGATGGGCGATGACCTTGACCCCCTCCCGGTAACGCTGCTCGGCGTGAGGCGGCACCCCGCGGCAAGTCACGACCAATGTCGGGCGCATGCCCGCCGGCGGCACATGCGCCCGGGCACCCCGTCCTCGCGTGACCTGGACATACAAGAGACCCTGTTCCTCGCCGGAAGCCTTCCAGAGCTGCTCAAGGAGCCCGCCCAATCCCCCGGCGACCTCCGGCTCCGGTATCTCGAGTTCCCCCAGGCCCTGCCGCATCCGGACCAGGTGCGGCCCGAGCCGGAACAGCCGCCCATGATAAGCCCTCACCACCTCGTACACCCCGTCCGCGAACTGCATGCCCCGGTCCTCGATCGACACGGAAGCCTCGTCGATCGGGACCATCCGGCCGTCGACATATGCCAGGTCCAACTGCGGTTCCACCTCCTGGATTAGCGGCAGACGAAGTCCGTCACCACGTCCCACAACACCCGCAAGGCGAACTCGATGCTGCGCACGCCAATCCGTTCATCATGCCCATGGATGGTGCGCACATCCTCCCCCGGCAGCAGAGGGCAGAAACCATAGGCTACCACTCCCCTGGGCCGCAAAAAGCGGGAGTCGGTGGCGCCCGGGACGAGGTAAGGTATCAGCCGGGCTTCGGGCGCGTGCCGGGCTAGCGACCGGCGGATGGCGTCGGCCAAGTCAGTATCCACCGGCGATTCCGTGGGCTGACCGCTCATGCCGAGTTCGAGTTCAACCCCCGGACAATCCGCCAACACGACCTCCAGTTCGCGGCGCAGGGACTCGGGAGTCTGACCGGGCAAGATCCGGCAGTCCACTTGCGCCTCGGCCACCGACGGTATCACGTTGGTCTTCTCGCCCGCCCGGAGGATCGTGGGGGTGGCCGTGTTGTGCAACATGGCTCGGACCATGGCCGCCAGATGGGCATCGCTCAATCCATCCAGTACCTGGCCGGCCCGATCGGGATGGAGCAGGTTCCTCAGCAGTCCGGCCATTGGCTCCGCCTGGGCACCGGCCAAGCCTTCGACGAACAAGCGGACGGTATCCGTCAGGTGGAACGCGAGTCGGGCCCGGCCGATACGGGCCACCGCTTCGGCCAGGCGAATCACAGCATTGTCGGCGGACGGGATAGAGGCATGGCCAGGTTGGCCTCTCGCCCTCAAGGTCATCCAGCACGGGCTCTTCTCGCCGGCCTGGAAGGGGTAGTAGGTCACGTCTCCGAGCACCAAGCCGAAGCCGCCCCCCTCGTTCAGACACCACCCGCAGCGGAGGAGTTCCGGGCGGTTCTCCTCAAGCCAGCGGACCCCGAGCGTCCCGCCCATCTCCTCATCGGCGGTGGCGGCGAATACTAGCCCCCGCCGCAGGGTGAGCCGTTCGCGGGCGACCCGCCGGAATATGGTCAGCCAGATGGCGGTCAACTGTTTGGTATCGAGCGTCCCCCGGCCCCATACCTGCCCATCCACCAGTTCGCCGCCGAAGGGATCCCGGCGCCATTCCGCCGCCGTGGCCGGCACCACGTCCAGATGGGAGAGCAGCAGCAACGATTGGGCCGGGTCCGTCCCCTCGGGATCGAGCCTGGCCACGACGTTCCCCCGACCGGGAGCGGGTTCCACCACCTCGGCCGGCACCCCTGCGGCGGCCAGTCGGTCCGCCACGTACCGGGCGGCGGCCGTCTCGTTGCCCGGAGGGTTGGTCGTGTTGAGGCGGACGAGTTCGGTCAGGTAGTTGAGCGTCTCCTCCCGGGCACCCGGCATCCAGTCGATCGGCATCGGCATACCTCCCCCACTATCGGCTGGAGGTTCCTTCTGCCCGGAGCCGGGACCTTCCTCCCCTCACCCGGGGTCGTGACCCGCTAGACGGGACCGCCTCATACCTTCCGCAGGCGCGGGTCCAGCGCATCGCGCAGCCCGTCGCCCAGCAGGTTGAATCCGAGGACCACCACGAAGATGGCGAGGCCGGGATAGGCGGTGAGGTGGGGCGCAACCCGCATGTACAGCCGTCCCCGGCTGAGCATCGTCCCCCACTCCGGGGTGGGCGCCTGGGCGCCCAGGCCCAGGAAGCCCAGTCCGGCGGCCCACAAGATGGCGGTGGCGATCTGGAAGGTGGACTGGACGATGAGCGGCCCCAGGCAATTGGGGAGGATGTGGCGGAACACGATCCGC
>DOZU01000053.1 GCA_003517845.1 Clostridiales bacterium
GGTTTCGTCCGCATCGAGGAGTCGGACATGTTCCTGCGCCCCGATCCGGCGAGTTTCGCCATCCTGCCCTGGCGCTCGGCCGATGGGACTACCACCGCCCGCTTGATCTGCGACGTGTACACCCCCGAAGGGGAACCCTTTGCCGGATGTCCACGGGGCATACTCAAACGCTGGACGGAACGGGCCCGGAGCAGCGGCTACGAGATGATGGCCGGGATGGAGGCCGAGTTCTTCCTGTTCCTGAGGGACGAACAGGGTCGAGCCACCACCCGCACCCATGACCATGGCGGCTATTACGATCTGGCGCCGGTAGACGGCGGCGAGCAGGCCCGCCAGGAGATGGTGGAAGCCCTGAACGGCATGGGGTTCGAGGTGGAGGCGTCCCACCACGAGACCGCGCCCGGCCAGCACGAGATCGACTTCCGGTACGCCGACGCCGTGACCACCGCCGACAACATAGCGACTTTCCGGTATGTAGTGCGGGTCATGGCCCGCGATCATGGCTTGCATGCCACCTTCATGCCCAAGCCGGTGTACGGGGTAAACGGGTCGGGCATGCACACCCACCAGTCCCTGTTCCTGGCCGGCAAGAATGCCTTCGCCGATCCGGAGGGGCCCTGGGGCCTGTCGGCCATCGCCGGCCAGTACCTGGCCGGGCTGATGCGGCATGCGCGGTCCTTCACTGCCATCACCAGCCCGCTCGTGAACTCGTATAAGCGACTGGTGCCGGGATATGAGGCGCCGGTGTACATCGCCTGGTCGGAGCGGAACCGGAGTCCCTTCATCCGCGTGCCCTCGAAGCGGGGGGACAGCACCCGGCTGGAGCTGCGCAGTCCCGACCCATCGTGCAACCCCTACCTGGCCCTGACCGTCATGCTGCGCGCGGGCCTTGATGGTATCGAGCAGCAACTGCCCACCCCCGAGCCGGTGAACCGGAACCTCTACCGGCTGAGTGAACGCGAACGCGCGGAGTTGGGCGTGGAGAGCCTTCCCGGGAACCTCCAGGAGGCCCTGGAAGAGATGAGCCAGAGCGAACTGGTGCGCGAGGCGTTGGGGGAACATGTATTCCAGCGCTTCCTCGAGGCCAAGCAGATCGAGTGGTCGATATACCAGTCCCAGGTTCACCAGTGGGAACTGGATCAGTACCTGTCCGCGTTCTGACGGGCCAGCCGGGTCGCCATTCGTGTATCGCAAGCCGCCCGTGATGGAGGTCCAGCCCGAACACCGGGGTGATGTCAGGCTGATGGCGCAGGATTGGGTTCACGGGGCAAGGAGGTGGGGGCTCACGTTGTGAAGACGTTCGCCAGGGACCAAGCTGTTGACCACACGGTCCCTTTGCTCGGTTACATCCGGCGAAACAGCCCGATGACCTTGCCCAGCACGACGGCCTCCTGGACCACGATAGGGGGCAAGGTGGGGTGGTCCGGTTGCAGCCGGATACGGCCGTCCTCCCGGTACAGGCGTTTGATGGTCGCCTCATCCTCGACCATGGCCACCACGATGTCTCCGTCTTCGGCCGACGCTTGTTGTCGGACCAGGGCGTAGTCGCCGTCCCTGATCCCCGCGCCAATCATGCTGTCGCCTTTCACGCGGAGCATGAACGCGGCGTCGGATCGAACCAGGTCGAAGGGGAGGGTATAGGTGTCTTCGCGATTCTCCACGGCCAGGATGGGCATGCCCGCCGCCACCCGCCCCACCAGCGGCACGGCGACCATGCGCTGCCTTCGCCGGTCGACTACCTCCATTGCCCGCGGCTTGGCCGGCTCGCGGCGGATCAGGCTCAGTTCTTCGAGCTGGTTCAGGTAGTTGTGAACGGTGGAAGGGGACCGTAGACCTACCGCCTGGCCGATCTCCCGCACCGACGGGGGGTAGCCCTTATGGGCAGTCTCGCGCTCAATGAAAGCGAGGATCTCCTCCAGCCGCGGACTCAGCGTCTCGCTCACTGATCCCGCCTCCTTTCCCGCCCATTATAGAGCAGGTCGCGGCAAAATGCAAACATGCGTTCGGCGGCAACCTGAAAGGGCATTGACTGCGAACACGTGTTCTGGTATGCTCAGTGTCGAGAACAAGCGTTCGGCCGGTGACCGATGGGAGGCGAGGGGACGGCATGCGGTACCCCAGGCGGCGGTGGCGACTGGCCCGCGGCGGGAGGCGGCGCCTGATGATCGCGATGGCGGTGGTCCTGGCGATCGCGGCGGCCGCGGTCGGGGGCGTTCGAGGGTCGCGGCGGATGGAAGGGGCGGGGCTGCCGGCTGCCGGAGCGACGCCAGGGGGCGCGCTGCATCTGGTGCGCCGCGGCGATACGCTGTGGGGGATCGCCCGGTCGCTGCAGGGAGATGACGGCGGCGATCTCCGTCGGCTCATCCATGCGATCCGGAAGGCGAACGGCCTGTCCGGCTCGCTCATCCGGCCCGGGCAGGTGCTGTCACTCCCGGCCGTTCTCGGGAGTCGGGTCCGGGTCCCTGCGGCGGCGGACGCGGCCGAAACGGTTCAGGCGGACGGTTCGCTGCTTCTGGGCATCGGTGACGTGCGTATAGATCTGGGTGGTCGAGATGCTGGCGTGCCCTAGCAGAGCCTGCAGGGTGCGCAGGTCGCCGCCCTCCTGGTAGATCTCCGTGGCGTAGCTGTGGCGGAGTTTGTGGGGCGTCACCTGTCCGGGGTCGGTTCCCACCAGCGCCAGGTCCTTGACCCAGCGCTTCACGGCCATCTGGACGCCCCGAGAAGTGATCCGGCGCCTCCTGGAGGAGAGGAACAGCGCCAGCCGGTCGCCGGCGGTGGCGGCGGGCGGCCGGACCGCCTTGTATGCCATCACCGCTTCCAGGAGGGCGGCGGGGAGGGGGATGTCCCGTTCCTTCTGGCCCTTCCCCTTGACCCGCAGGTAGTCCTTGCCGGGCACGATGTCTGAGAGGTCCACGGCGACCAGCTCGGACACCCGCAGGCCGGCGCCGAGCATCAGCAGGCACATGGCATAGTCCCGGCGGCGGTGGGGGCCGGTGATGCAGTGCAGCAGCCGCTCCCCGTCTTCGAGATTCAGGTAGACGGGGAGCGGCTTACGGGCGCGGGCGGTTTCCAGGCTGTCGGCGACATTCTCCGGCAGATAGCCGCGGCGGTGGAGGAAACGGAAGAACGACCGGACGCAGCTGACCTTCCGGTTCCGACTTGCCGCCTGGTTGCCCCGGACCCTGCCGAGGTAGGTGACGAACCCGTGGACGTGCTCCCGGCGGACCTGCTGGAGGTCGAGGGCGGCAGCGAACACATCATCCCGGGAGAGCGCGCCGTCATCCACCGCGTCGAACTCCTGCTGGAAGCGCGCGGCGGTGGGTCCCCCAGCCCGCTTGGCAGACGTGCGCCTGGTCCCGGGGTCAGCCTGGCCGGAAGCGGCCGGGGCGTCGCTCCCGCAGTATAGGATGAGATAGCGCTTGAACTGGAAGAGATCGGTGGCGTAGGCCTCCTGGGTGCGGGGGGAAGCCTCGCGGGCTTCTTGAGCGTCCAGGAACAAAGCCACCGCGCGATTGAATTCCAGCATGGCCTCGAGTTCCTCCCACCGCCGCATTCGCGTCGCCTCCGGTCCATTCCTGCCGCGGGACCCTGCCTGCGGAAGGAAACACTTCGCATAAGATATATTTAGCGAAGTGCGTAAGAGGGGTTAGCAGGGCGTCGCGAGGGTCTGCTCTTTGGGACGCGATCCGCATGACGCCGCGGACGGCGGTCAAACGGGGCAGAACATAATCGGCATGGCGGTCAACCAGCAGGCTGGGACAGGCGCAGGGCGAGCGCGACTGCCTCCCCGGCGCTGGCGGCGGGGTAGACGGGAAGTTCCTGTCCGGCGGGCGATCGGGCTTGCCAGGTACGAAGGGCGACCACGGGAATGCCCTCTTTCAGGGCCATGGCGATCTCCGACAAGGTGCCGAAACCGCCGGCGATGGCGATCACGGCCGATGCGGCTCGCACGACCAGGGCATTGCGGGCGATGCCGAGGTCGGTGGGCAGGAGGACGCTAAGATAGGGATTGGCCTGGCCGTCGTCTGGTCCCGGCAGGATGCCCACGGCGATCCCGCCGCAACTGCGGGCGCCCCGCGAGGCTGCTTCCATCACCCCTCCCCTGCCACCGGTGATCAGGACCGCCCCGGCTTCGGCGATGAGCCGGCCGGTCTCCTCAGCCAGCGTGGCGATGGAACGGTCACATTCGGCGGCGCCAACGACGGCGATCTGGATGGGGCGGCGGGAAGTCATCCTCCGGCGGTCGGCGAGAACAGGATAATCTCGGCATCTTCGACCACTTCATCGTCCAGGGACGCAGGGCGGTCATTGCACTGCGCTCTCATGATGAGCTGAGGGTCTGCCCCGAGCCGGCGGATGACATCCCCTATCTGTAGCGGCCCGGGCAGCTCCAGGGAGTGCTCCCGCTTGCCGCCGGGAAAGTAGGAGGCGCTGTGGCCGAGGATCACCACGCGAACCTTGATGGCCATGCTTCATGCCCCTCGTCGCTGCGGGCGGGCGGGTTTGCCGCTCGGCAGCGGTTGGCTTTCCAGCAGGCGCTCGAGGTGGCGGATCACCGTGTCGGTGTCTTCCGCGCCGGTGTACAGGAGAGGTTGACAAGGAAGCTGCGCGAGGAACTGGGTCGTCTCCGTGGACAGCCGGATGATCGCCCGCAGGGAGCGCCGTATCTCCGCATCAAGATCGAGCGTGGGCCCCGAGTCAGGCGCAGCCGCGTCCTTATGGCTGGGCAAGTGCCCTG
Source organism: Clostridiales bacterium (assembly GCA_003517845.1). Taxonomy (GTDB): domain Bacteria; phylum Bacillota; class Sulfobacillia; order UBA995; family UBA995; genus UBA995. Next base: position 4,739 of record DOZU01000053.1, read on the forward strand.
GCTGCGACCGATGGATTTCCAGCAGAAACTGAGCATAGTCAGCGGCGCGCGCAATCTCCGCCAGGCGTTCGGCGACGAATCCCACCCGGAGGAACTTCGTCACAGCTCAGCCTCCCCTGCCCTCCCCATCGGCAAAATTCGCCACCCGATGTGGTTTCCCTCCGCCCTTCCCCGGCATTCGACGAACTGGTATGCGGAGGCGCGGTGGCCTCGAGGACCTGGCGCGAATCATCCACGGTAGTTGAGGTTCACGCCTATAGTGCCTCCGATTGCCCCTAGCAACGAGCCAAGTCCCACTCGCGCGAGCGCGGACGGCACCGTGTGAGCGGCAGGGGAGATGATGTTCCCCAGCAGGAGGCCGACGGCCACGTACCCTGCTCCGATGAAGGCCCCATGGGCCCAGCCCGAGTTACCGGCATGGCGGGCGCCATAGACGCCGCCCGCCAGCATGCTCAGGTAGGCGACGATGCTCATCAGGTAGGTGACGGTCGGGTCGGGTATGGTCAGCTGGAACATGAGCAACCCAAGCAGCCCTGCAGCCAGGATCGACACTACATAACCCGCGACGATGCCGCGGATCACGGAAGCTGCGGACAGCCGGGGCGGGGCTTCCCTGGCCGAAAGCTGGCCCTTCACGGTAGATTACCTCCGGTTTCGGCATTTCTCGCCTTAGCATACGCCCCTGGCGCCAGCACTTATGCCGGGGTTCAGACCCCAAGGTCACGCCGGGCAAGCCACCGTGCGGGAGTAGGCCGTTCAGGAAGACGCAAAGAGCAGGAGACGGCCCCGAAGGACCGCCCCCTACTCCTGTCGCCAGGCGACAGCAGAATGGCCGTTAGCGAGCTATCCAGAAGCTCACGAGCACTGCCAGGAAACCAAGGACCGTAGTCAGTTGGCGGACACCAGAACTGTGGCGGGTACCTCTCAGCTCCTGGTGCAGGCCGCCGATTTCTCCGCGCAACGCGGTGAGTTCTCGGTCCGTACGCTCCTCCAACCGGTTAATGCGCTCGTCCAGTTTCCAGAACAGGACGTCCCAGGGGCTGAGGCCAGGGGTCTCCTGAGGCTTCACATCGCCGGCCATTGGCAACACCTCACCGTCTCCTTTTAGCATAGCCGGCCGGCTTCCTGGTGGGGGCCTGCGGGCGCTGCTCGGAACAGCTTTCGCCTCGGCCAATGAGGGAGGGGCTGGTAACTAAGCATCCCCTCCCTCTCCTATCAACTGGCTCCGGCGGTCATATCATGGTCGAGGCTTCGGCTTACGGTCTTCCTCTTCCTTGGGCGGGCGGCGCGGCGGAGGGGTCTGTCGGGCCAACTCCTCTTCCGCCCCACCTACCATGCGGCGTACCATGTTGCCGCCGACGGCACCGGTCTCGCGGGTGGTCATCTCCGACCAGCCGCGACGGCGGATGTCGTCATCAAGACCCAGGTCTTCGGCCACCTCGTCCTTCAGGTGTTCCAGTCCGGCCTGGGCCCGCGGTTCGACGGGCCGTTTGCGTCCGGGCATCTGTCCGGCACCTCCTTCGGAGCTAGTGATGTCCCGGCGACCGGCGAATATGGCAAGCAAGTTCAGGATGATCAGGCGATCGGATAGCGACCGATACATGATTTGTGCGCGCGGCCCAGGCCGGCAGCTAGTTACCGAGGCAAGGCCAGCCAGGGGCATGGATGGCGACAGCCTGAGCGATGCGATGGGCCGCCTCCGGGGACGGCCCGGCTTCCTGGGACGGCGCTCCGGGCACGTCTCCCCTTTCCATCCCGAGTCCGGCCATGGCGTCGAAGACGGCAAGCAGGCACCAGCCGAGGGCCTCCTCGTGGTAGCCCCCTTCCAGCACGGCGATGAGTCTCCCGCCGGCGAACTCCTCGGCCAAGGCCCGCATGCGGGCCGCGAGCTGGTGATAGCCGGATGCCGTGCAGCACATGCTGCCCAGCGGGTCGGCGAAGTGGCCGTCGTGCCCCGAGGAGACGAGGACCAGTTGGGGCCGGTAAGCCCGGGCTATGGGCAGGAAGAGGCGGTCGAAGGCGGCAAGGGAATCCGCGTCCCCGGCGCCCGGGGGTAGCGGCAGATTGACGTTGTAGCCTTGGCCCTCAGCTTCGCCCGTGTCGGCGAGACCACCGGTGCCCGGGTAGAGGGGGCTCTGGTGGACGGACAGGTACAGGACATCGCGACGATCGTAGAAGATCGTCTCGGTGCCGTTGCCATGGTGTACGTCCCAGTCGACGATCAGCACTCGCTCGACATCGTGTTCCTCGAGGGCATGGGCGGCGGCGATCGCCACGTTATTGAGCAGGCAGAACCCGGTGCCGCGACGGGGAAAGGCATGATGCCCGGGAGGGCGGACCAGACACAGGGACGTGCGCGGGCCGGACTCGGAAAACGCGGCATCTACGGCTGCGAGGCACCCGCCGGCGGCCAGCTTCGCCACCTCATAGCTTTCGGCGGTGACCACGGTGTCCGGGTCGAGGTAGTCGCCGCCCCGGCCCGCGAGGACCTCGAGCCGGCGAAGGTATTCCTCATGATGGATCCGCCGGAGTTCCCGGTCGGTGGCCCGACGAGCCGGAATGAGTTGGGCCCGCTCGTGCACCCGGGAGGACGCGAAGCGGCCGAGAACCGCCCGCAATCGCTCCGGGCTCTCCGGCCAGCTGCCCGGAGCGTGCCGGAGATAGGCGGGATCGGTCACCAGACCGGCGGGATGTCGCATCAAGCCCCTCCCTCCTCCCGGCAGGCACCAGTCTCTCCCATCGCCCCATCCCGCCGGGATAGGCGGGGCTCGTTCAGCGACAGTCCCTGGTGGAGGGCCAGGGCGAGCAGGCCGGAGGTAAGGATGAATACGATTTGATAGCCGAGGACGTCTACCATGTACCCGCCCACGACAGATAGGAAGGTGGTCGGCCCCGCCAGAGTGCTGAGCAACCCAAGATAGCTGGGGCGGCGTCCCGCGGGGACGGCCTCGAGCAGGTAGTTGGTGTAGCCAATCCATGCTCCGGCAAAGGATAGCCCGAGCAGCAGGAAGATCGCCCCGAAGGTCAGCGAGGAAAGCCACCCCGGGAACCCGGACCCCGCCGCCAGGGCCAGGACCGGGCAGGCCAAGGCAGCCAGCACCGACAGGATGATCACCAGCCGGTATCCCCGGCGATCGCCCAGCCGGCCCCACAGGAGTCCTCCGGCCACCGAGCCCGCCATCTGGCAAGCGAGGAACAGCCCGGCGAGGCCGGCGCCGAGCCCCAGTTCATCCCGGGCATAGAGCACGAAAAAGGGCAAAGCCAGGTGCACGCCGCCTGCCAGCAGACGAACGCGGGTGAGCCGGGCGAAATCCGGGCTCGCCCGCCAGAGTTCGGGCAGTGACTGGCAGAATACGGCGAAAGAGCGCCGGGCGGGTACTCCCTCCTGGCCTACGGGTTCGCGTACCGCCAGGAAGGCGAGGTACGATGCGATGAAAGCCAGGGCGGAGAGGGCGAAGAGCAGCGAGAAGTTCGAGGGATAAGGGAGATGCGGGCTGGTCAGGACCCGGTTCACCAGGATGCCCGCCCCAAAGGCCCCCAGTCCCCCCCAGAACTGAATCCGGCCGTAGACGCGACCCCGCCGGCGCGGACTCACCGCCTTGGCCATGACATCGGTCCAGGGCACGGCATTGACGCCCTCGCTGACGGATGCGAGCACATAGAGGGCTGCGAACCAGGTCAGCACCAGTGCGGGTGCGTTCCCCGCCAGGAAGTAGATCAGGAAAGGGATCGCCAGTTGCGAGGATCGGCCGATCAGCGAGTTGAAGACCACCAGGCCCTTCTTGCGGGACCAGCGTTCGCTGAAATGGGCCACTACGAGTTGGGGGAGCAGGAACCCTCCCGCCCGGAACCCGGTCAGGAAACCGATGAGCACCTTGGGGGCGTCGAGCTGGGCCAGAAAAGCAGGGAGGACGGTTGAAGTATCGGCAAACGCGCTCCCCATCCACCAGGCCACGCCGTCGGCGGTAAGGAAGGTGCTGTTATGCGGCTCGTCGCGCGCCGCTTGCTCCGGTAGGCGCTCCTCCAGCATCAGGTGCCGCTCGGCCGGCCCATAGGGACTCCTCCTCACCTGCTACGGCGTTTTCGCCTCTGCTGTCAGCTTTCCCTGCCCCTGCGAACTTGGGGGAGGACTTGGTCGGTATGCGGGCGAAAGTTGAAAGTGGAGGCGGTCGCATTGTTGCGAGCGTTCATCGAGCAATTGCAGCCCGAGATATCCGGTCAGCGTGCCTTCGACCAGCTGATGGAGATCGTGCGCCATCATCGCATTCAGGCCAGTCCGGGATATCGACGGGCGGCCGAACACTGTCACGAGGCTTTTCGGCAGGCGGGCCTGGCCGCCGAGTTGGTCCGCCATCCGGCGGACCCTCAAGCCAGCTTCTGGGGATGGCGTTCCTTCCGGGAATGGGAGGCCCGGTCGGCTGAGCTGTGGCTTAGCCAACCCGCCGCCGAAGCGGGCAAGCTCGCCGATTTCGAGGAATGCCCAATATCGCTGATCCAGCGCAGCCACCCCACGCCCCCCGCGGGCATCGAGGCCGAGTTGGCGGTGGTCGACGCCGCCGACCGCGCCGAAAGCTACGAAGGCCGGGACGTTGCCGGGAAGCTCGTCCTGATTACCGGGCAGGCCGGTATGGCCCGCTATCTTGCCGTGGAGCAGCGCCGGGCGGTGGGCCTGATCGTCGATCAGTTACCCGAGTGGGCGCCGGTGCGGCGCCGGCCGGACCTGCCCGACGCCAGGGCCTATACTTCCTTCTGGGATGCGGGAGAGTGGGCCCGTCCCTGCTTCGGCTTTGTGTTGTCGCCGCGGCAGGGCGACCGGCTGCGGGCGCTCGCCCGCCAAGGACCGGTCAAGTTGCGCGCCCGGATCGATGCATCCTTCCGCACCGGTTCGCTGGAGAACGTGGAGGCGGTGCTGCCCGGCAGGAGCACGGAGGAGATCTTGCTGGTAGCACATGCTTGTCATCCTCGCCCCTCGGCCAACGACAACGCCTCGGGCGTGGCGGCGCTCCTGGAGGCGGCCCGGGTCATGAGTGGCGCCTTCCGCAGGGGCAACCTCCCCGCCGTGCGCCGCACCGTTCGCTTCCTCGTGGTGCCGGAACTGACCGGTACCTTCGCCTATCTTGCCGCGCGCGATGAACGCATCCCGCGAACCATCGCTGGGCTGAACCTGGACATGGTCGGTCAACGCCAGGAACTGTGCGGCAGTACCCTGCAGGTGGAGCGGCCGCCCCGAGCACTGCCCGGTTTCACCGGCGACCTGGCCGGTGCCGTGCTCGACGAGTTGGCCGACGAAGGCGGCAATTTCGGCGGCTCCTCCCGCTTCGCCCTGTTCCGGCACGCCGTCACCTCCTTCTCCGGGGGGAGCGATCACGCCATCTTGAGCGATCCGCTGGTCGGCGTGTCGTGCCCCATGGTGATCCAGTTCCCCGACCGCTTCTATCATACCAGCGAGGACACGCCGGACAAGGTCGATCCCACCATGTTGGCCCGGGTAGCCTTGCTTGCAGCTACCTATGCCTACGCGCTGGCCACCGCCGGCGCTCCGGAGGCCAGGTGGCTGGCCCGGCGGATGACCTCGGAGTTCGGCCGAGAACTTCATTCTGCCCCGCGCGCGGCTTTCGGGCGGCTCCTCGGCGGCGCCGGCGAGGGAGGCGCGGCCGATCTGGCGGCCGAAACGGAGTTTGCCCGCCGCAGGGCAGTTTTCCTGGAGGAACGCAAGACGGCGGATCTGCTGACCTTGACCCGACTGGCGGGCGCCGCCGACCGCTCAGGCGTGCAGCAGTTCATCCAGCGCGAGGCCCAGGAAGTCAAACGACAGACTCAGCATCATTGCCGGCAGCTTCAGGATCTGACCGGGCTGAAAGTCCGTTCGCTCAGGGCTGACGGCCCGGGGGGGGAGTCACCTCCCATGATCCCGCGGCGCCGCTGGCGGGGCCCGGTGTCGGTGAGCCAGCACTTCGGGCGGCTCGCACCGGAGGAACGGCTGCGTTGGCTGGGCTTTGAACGGGATCACCGGCAACTCGAGCTATATCGGAACCTGGCCTTGTACTGGACAGACGGTACTCGAACGCTGGGGGAAATCGCCGATCTGGTGGAGTTGGAGACGGGCAAGCGGCCGATGGATTACCTGGTGCAGTCCATGGAACTGCTGGCGAGACTGAACCTGGTAGACCTCTAGATCGACAGGCGCTTCCAGCGCCCCGCCCGGAAACGCAGCGTGAGCAGGGTCGCCCGGACCATGTGATCGGCGGCCATAGCCATCCACGCCCCCGCCAGGCCGAGTCCTGCCAGCACGGCGAGCAGGTAGCCCAGCAGCACTCTGACTCCCCATATCCCGGTGGCGGTCGTGAGCAGGGGCCAGCGCGTGTCCCCCGCGCCCCGCAAGGCGCCGGCCATGATGAAGTTGACGGCCATGAAGGGCTGGGTCACCGCCATGATGCGGAGGGCCTGGGCGCCCATGGCGACGACCTCGGGGTCCTTCGTGTAGAGGCGCACGATCGCCTCGCCGAAGAACAGGAGACCGATCCCGATGGCCGTCAGGACGAGTATCCCGATGCGGCGGGTCTCGTAGGCCGCTTTCTCCGACCACTCGGGGCGGCTTGCGCCGATACCCTGCCCTACCAGCGTCGCCGCTGCCATGCCGAAGCCGAGCGAAGGCATGAACGCCAGCCACTCGACCGACAGTGCTATCTGATGGGCGGCGAGCACGGCCGTGCCCAATCCGGCCACCAGTCGTATGAAGACCACTTGCCCGGCCCGCATGACCAGTTGTTCCAGCGCGGCCGGCACTCCGACGCGCAAGATCCGGCGCAACAGCTCCCGCTGCGGCCGGTAGCTCTCCCTAAGCGAGAGGTGGATCCGCCGGCGTCCGGACAGCAGCCACGCGAGGAGGAGCAGGCCGGCCAGCCCGCGCGCCCCCGCGGTGGCCAGCGCGGCGCCGGTGACGCCCAGGGCGGGAAAGCCGAGGTGGCCGAAGATCAGGACATAGTTGCCGGCAACGTTCACGAGATTGGCTGCGGCGTTGACTTGCATGGGGGTGCGGGTGTCCCCGGAACCGCGCAGGACGGCTCCCAGGACGAAGGTCAAGGTGACGATGGGCATCGACAGCATGATGATGCGGAAGTAATCGGCGGCGGGGCCCTGCACCGCCAGTTCCGCGCCCATCAGTCGGGGGACGGCCGGCGACAGCGCCCAGCCCGCCGCTCCTACCAGCAAGCCGAAGAGGAGCGTCGCAACCGCGGCCTGACGGGCGATGGCGTTCGCCAGCCGGTCGTCGCCGGCGCCCACCGCCCGGGCGACCAGCGCCGTGCCGCCGGAAGCGAGCGCCTGAAACAGCCCGAGCAGGAGGAACATGGGCTGGGTGGAGAGGCCGACCGCGGCTATGGCGGCCGGGCCGAGTTGCCCGACCATGATCATGTCGACCATGTGGGTCAACGTCATCAACAGCATCTCGGCCATTGCCGGCCAGGCGAGCCGGTTCACCTGCTGGCGCACGGGCAAGGCGGTGGCACCGGGAGCGGCGGCGGCCGTCACAGGGGAGGAATCAGGCACCGGCACCGCTCCTGGCAGCATCGGCGCGACTGCGGAGCAGGGCGCACAGCTGCCGCAACGATGTGAGCAGGCACTCTTGGCCGGCAGCCGGCATGCCCTCCAGGAGGGAATCGAGCCAATCCCCCCGAACCCTCCGGACTTCCTGGACCACGCGCAAGCCGGCGGGGGTAAGACGGATGCGGACCACCCGGCGGTCGGCCGCGCAGCGATCCCGAGCCACATATCCGGCCGTTTCGATGCGATCTACCAGGTCAGTGATCGTGCTGGCCGCCAGCAGCAGCTTGTCGCAGAGGTCGCCCATCGTCAGGCCGTCCTCGCGGCTCAGGAAAACGAGCGCATGGTACTGTAAAGGGGTGATCTCGAGACCGGTCAACACCGTGCGGCTCATGGCCCGGAACTCCGCCGAGAGGTCCCGGAGCAAGCTATCCAGTTCGTGACCCCGGCCGGGTTCGACCATCCCGCCATCCCCGTTTCCTTCGTCAGGCTAGTATTTCTACACGCAAAGCGACTCTATCACGCCCCGGTCTCCCGGTCAAGCAGCCGGAGGAGGGATTGAAGGTCGCGGGCGTTGGTCGCTGCCTGGCCGGCGTGGCAGTTGTTGAAGATGGCATAGGTCTCCGATGTCTGACCATCGAGATCGCGCAGCTTGGGAATCCATTCCTCGAGTTCATCCGCGCGGTATAGATAGTCGTAGCGCTGCCAGGCGTGGTCATGTTTCCACCAGCGGGCGGTATTGCGGCCATGGAAACGTACATAGCCCAGATCGGAGGTGGCGGCGGCTACCCGGGGGAGCAAGCCGCGTAACGGCGGCTCATCCACGCAACAGAAGCCCAGACCTATCTCCCGCAGATGGCTGAAGGTATCCGGGGTCACCCAGGAGGCGTGCCGGAACTCAACTACCACCGGCACATCCGGCAGCCCCTCGCGAACGCACAGGAGGTAGTCGCGATTAGCGGGCTGGGCGGAGAACTTCCACGGGAACTGGGCGAGCACGCAACCGAGCTTGCCCTGGTCGATCAGCGGCTGCAGGGCATCCCGGTATTGCCGGAACAGCGCCGGCGCCTCGTCAGTGATTTCGTGCGTCAATCCCCGGAAGGTCTTGATCAGGAAGTGAAAGCCCTCGGGCGTCTTGTGACCCATGGCGGCAAGCGTGCGCGCCGCCGGCATTTTGTAGTACGTGTAGTCGATCTCGACTACGGGGAAATGGCGCGCGTAGTAGATGAGCCGGTCGCGCGCCGCCAGACCTTCGGGGTAGAAGACGCCTCCCCAGTCCTCATAGCTGAACCCCGCGGTGCCAACCAGGATCATGCTCCGCACCTCCGCTGAACTCGGTTCTGGGTACCGCGCTTGCAACATAATGGTATAATGCCAACATGAGGAGGGGTGAAAGATGATCAGCTATGCGGTAGTGGTGAGTCTCTTTGCCGGCGCTTCCATCGGCCTCGGCGGCGCGCTGGGCAGTCTGGTGCGGGATCGGAAAGCGGCAGCCGTTGCCGGTGTGCTCGCCTTCTCCGCGGGCGCGGTGATAGGCATCCACGCCCTCAAGGCCTGGCCGGTAGCGATTGGGGCGGCGGGATACGGCTGGTCGGCCGCGGGCTTCGCGGGCGGCATCGGCATCATGGCGTTGCTGCACCGGGTGCTCGTTCACCGGCGGTCCCCCTCGCAGGCCGCCACCGTACAGCAACGCTGGCTGAACGCCGGGTTGCTGGCCTTATCGGGCATAGCCCTTCACAACATCATGGACGGCCTGGGTATCGGTGCCGGCTTCGCCCACGAAGCGAAACTCGGCTGGCTGATGTCGGTCGCGGTGCTGCTGCATAACCTGCCCGTCGGCATGCTGATCGGGGTGCCCTTGTGTCTTGCCCACGTGCCCACAGCGCGCATCGTAGGCTACACCCTGCTGGCGGGTCTCTTCACGCCGCTGGGAGCCGGCTTGGGCGTGTTCGCCGGCCTCGGTTCCCCCCTGGGCATGGCCCTCGGTCTGGTCCTCGCATCCGGCAGCCTCTTCTACGTCATCGGCCGGGAACTCCTGCCCATGGCCCTGGCCAAGGACCGCATGGGGGCGGCGGCGGGGATCGTGCTGGGCCTGATCGCCGCCGCCGTCCTGGAAGCGTGGCTATGAACCGGTAAGCAGTTCACTCAAGGTCGGAGCGCAGGTAGCGGACGATACCTCCCTCGGGGAACCAGTGCCGGACCTCGTGCTCCACTTCCTCCGGCGTGCTGGAGGCATGAATGAGGTTACGGATGGCGCGCTTCTCGGCGTTGGCCAGGACAGGGGATTCGGTGGAATAGGCGCCGCGGATGGTGCCCGGCTCGGCGTAGAGGGGCAGCGTGTGTCCGCAGAGTTTGCGGACGGCCTCGATGGCATGAGGACCTTCCACTACCGCGGCCACGACCGGACCCGAAGACAGGTAATCGATATTCCAGCCCTTGACCATCTCTCCGATCCGCATCGGATCGCTCGTCCCCACCTGCTGCACGGGGTCGAGGCCGTGGTCGCGGTAGCTCTTCAGCGTCTTCTCCCCCATGCCCCGGATCCACTCGGCGGTGTTCGGGTAGTGCTGTTCGACGAACGCGCGACCGGCGTGGACCATCTTCAACGCGACCAGCTTCAGGCCCGCCTTCTCGATGCGGGCCAGGATGGCGGAGGCGAGTCCCCGGCGGACCCCATCGGGTTTGATGAGTACCAGGGTTCGCTGGTTGGCCGGCAGCATCAGTTCCCACCCCAGGCCGTGAGCCGTTCGGTCGACGCCTGGTCCAGGCGGCGGATGACCGCCGTGAGGAGGCGCACGGCATTGTCGTAGTCATCGAGATGGATGATGCCCGTGTGGCTGTGGATGTAGCGGCACGGGACGCCGATCACCAGGCTGGGCACACCTCCCGCGTGCACGTGGATGGCGCCCGCGTCGGTCCCGCCGCCCGAGACCATCCCGAACTGGTAGGGTATGCCCTCGGTCTCGGCCGTATCCACCACCAGGTCCCGAAGCCGCCGGTTGGGGATCATCGAGCCATCGTACACCAGGATGCTGGGCCCCTTGCCCAGCTTCTCGGCGGCCTCTTCCGACTTGACGCCAGGGGTGTCGCCGGCGATGGCCACCTCCAGCGCGAAGGCCACATCCGGCTTGACCACGTCGACCGAAGTCCTCGCTCCCCGCAGGCCGACCTCTTCCTGCACCGTGCCCACCCCATATACGGTGTTGGGATGCCCAAGACTCTTGAGTTGCCGCAACGTGTCAACCACCAGGGCGCAGCCGACCCGGTCATCCCAGGCTTTGGCCATGGCCAGCCGGGGATTGGCCATTAGTTGGAAGCGGCTGTCGGGGACGACGGGATCGCCGGGACGAATCCCGAGCTTATCCCTGGCTTCCGCCTCGTTGGCGGCGCCCACGTCGATGTACATGTCCTTCTTCTCGACCATCTTCTTGCGATCGTCAGGCGGCAGGATATGCGGCGGTCGCGAGCCGATGATGCCCGGCACATCTCCCTTCCGCGTCTTGACGACGACGCGCTGGGCCAGAAGAACCTGGTCCCACCACCCGCCGAGTTGCTGGAACTTCAAGAAGCCTTCGGCGGTGACGTGGGATACGAGGAACCCGATCTCATCCATATGACCGGCGAGCATCACCCGGGGTCGCTCGGACGCCCCTTGCAGGCGACCGATCAGGCTTCCCAGGCGGTCGGAGATGATCTCCGCCGTCCCCGACAACTCCTCCCGCATGACCTCCCACACCGCTTCTTCAGCGCCGGGGATGCCAGGGGCATCGGTGAGGCGTTTGAGTAACTCCACGCGATCTTGGTCCTTCACGGACGCGCCACCTCCAGGAACGGATATGGGTCTATGACGGCTGCCACTCCCACTTGGCAGCTTCGACGGGATGGGCCCGGATTCCCTTTCCGGGGAGAAACAAGCCCGGCTCATCGCCGGGCTCGCTCTTCCTGGCAGTTGTCTCGGGCCGAAAGGCGGCTCAGGTGCCTATCGACGGGGAGTCACGGGTCATCCGGCAACTTGTTTCGGGCTGACCCCGAATACCCCTCGACGCATTTCCGTGGCCTGCACCTGTTTGGCGTCGAATCCCGTCACGATGCGGTTACATACTTCCCAGGGGTTTACCCGGTCGCCGCACGTGAACACGTCGACTGCCGCATACCCGTATTCTGGCCAGGTATGGATGGCCAAGTGGGACTCGGAGATCACTACCACTCCGCTGACCCCTTGTGGGCTGAACTTGTGGAACGCCACCTGTCTAACATCAGCACCGGCTTCCACCGCTGCTTGCAGCAGGATGCGCTCCACCGTCTCCGGGTTATCCAGGACCTCGGGGTTGCACCCATAGATCTCCGCCAGCACATGCCGGCCCAGAGCGTTCATCCCGACCAACCCCCTTTCGGCCGTATTCAATTTCGCGGTTTCATTCCCACCCCGCTTGATTTGCGTTGGCTCGGCCAAATTTCATTCTAGCAAATCTGCCCTTCGTGTCAAGTAATGTGCTGGTCCCGAAAGGATGCCGCCGGCCCATCGCGGCGCCGATCTCCTTCGCCGACTACCAGGTAACTGAGCGTGGCCGTCGCGTACAATGCGGTGGTGGCTGCGGCCACCACTCCCGAGTCGTTCGCGGCGAGGGCGACGAGTGCTCCCAGCAGTATCCCGCCCAGTCCTTCGGCGAGGCAGGGATTCGCGGCGAGAATGCGTTTGACGACGCCGGGAGGCCGATATCGCAAGACCATGACTCCGGCAAGCAAGCCGAGGAACAGGCGGCTCCAGATGGTGTGGCGGATGAGGCGGAGATTGATGTCCAGCTTGCGCTCGAGCATGGGGAGGATATCGCCGAGTCCGCCGTCCATGGCGGCTTGCCCGAACCGGCCGAAGTGCGCTTGTGCTTCCGCCGAGTGGGAGAGCGTATCGAAGCCCAGGGCGAGGCCCACTACCAGGAGGCCGGCCAGAATGACCGCGGCTCCCCGGATCGGGGGACGGAAACGGCCGGCCACGGAAGCCATCGTCCAGGCCGAGGCGACCGCCGCCGTGACGGCACCACCCAGATTGGCGCCGATGCCGGGAGCCGCCAGCAGCAAGGTGGCCAATCCCAGTCCCAGAGCAGCAGAGGCCATGGCTGCGCGCCCCCATCCGCGCCGCCGGCCGGCATCGATGAAGCCCGAAAGCGCGACCAGACACGCTCCAACCCACACGCCCATGAACTCGTTGCCGAGCCCATAGAATCGGAAGGCGAGCACGGGCGAATACCCCAGCGGCGAGAAACGGATCAGGTGGTAGCCCAGCAACTGGTCGGCCGCCAGGGTGCCGGCCGTGGCCAGGGTGATCGCCATGAGCGCCGGCGTCCCCGGGATTCGCCCCTGCAAGAGCAGGCTTGCCGTGAGGGTGGTCCCGGTCAAGAGGAGGGCGGACGGGGCGACGCCCAGTTCCGGAGCTGCGCCCAGCATCAGGAAACCCAGAGGGGCGAGGGTCAACATGAGCAGCAAGGGTTGGAGGAGGCGCGCCGCGGGCAGAGCGAGCCAGACCGAAGCGGACACGGCGAGGATCACCGCGAGTTGGGCCAGCGCATAGCCGTGCAATAGCGGCCTCCGGCGCGCCTCATTGCCGGCGATCCGCCGGTCGAGGGCTGCGAGATCGCCGTTGCCCGGCACGCTGGTCAGGGGCCGGCCGATGAACTGCCGCGGCGGCTTCAACCCGAGGAACTGTAGGACGGTCGGGGCGATGTCGGTGGGTGCCACCAATCCGGGCCAGCGAGTGGCCGGGGACGACAGGAGACCTGGGGAGTAGCCGGGCCCGAGCAATATCACCGGAGCCATGCCCGACCGCGGTTCGCCGGGCCGCCCCGCCGGGGCTTCCGGAGCGAGCAGGATGAGGAGGTCCCGTTCCCCGTCGATCGCGGCCAGCAGGCCGCCGAGGAATGCGTCCAGCCTGCGCAGCGCTTTCCGGCGCAAGGACGCGGCCTGTTCCGGTGTGCAGTACCCGGCGTACGCGTCAGCGCGCAGCGTATCCCCGATGTCCACCACGACGAACGAGGCCTGGGCCAGCGCGTGCCGTGTGGCGGCCAACAGGGCGGGCAGGTCGGTCGCAGCCCCGAAAGGCGCCAGCGGATCGGCCTCGATCAGCCGGGCGTCCACCTGGCCGCCATCGATCATCCCCCGTCCGTCGACCGCCAGGAGGGCGGCCAGCCGCCCGGGCTCGCCCGGCCGGTCGGCATTGCCCACCAGGGCGGTGCGCATCTCCGCCGCCCGGAGGGCGGTGCCCAGCGTGCCCAGCCGTGCTCCCGGCGAAGTGCGGGCGGTTACAGCCTCGAGTTGCGGCCAGCCGGGGATGACCACGGCCGAGTCGCCGGGAGGTCTCCCGGAACGACGCTGGTAGACGAGGGCAACCTCGGCTCCCGAATAGCTCTCCCCGACCTGGCGGACGGCGGGTTCGGTCTCCTCCCCGAATTCCACCCGGGCGCCCGCCCCGAGAGTGGCATACAGGGAGGCCGACGACCGGTCGGTTGCTTGCCCGCTCATCAGGCCCCTGGCGCCCCGGTGCAAGAGTTCCGCCAGGTTGGGCAGACCTTGTCCTTCGAGATCGGCCGCCGCCAGGCGATCGGCTACCAGGAGGATCACGCGGCGGGTCCCCGCCTCAGCGGGGCCGGGAAACGGGATAGTGATGGCCAGCAGGCCTGTCCAGACGAAGACGAGCATTCGCCGCACCGCCATCCCTCCTTCCTCGCTATCATTGCCGTCCCGAGCGGACCTCAGCCGGCGGTCGGGATCATGGGGTTGGGATCAAGAGGAGCCCGGATTCGCACCGTCGAAGATCCGTTCGTAGGGGCGGGTTCTGAACCCGCCCCTGCCCGGGCAGGATGCACGGGCGGTGAGGAGGGGAACGGGATGCCGAGAGCGCTGGCCGTCCTGGTGGTTTTGACGGTGGCGCTGCTGAGCGGCTGCCGGCCCGGTCCCGCGAACGATCGCGCTCCCGACTTCCGGTTGCCCAACCTGGCCGGCGAACAGGTCAGCCTGCGCCGGATGCTGCAAGACGGCCCCGTGCTGGTCAACTTCTGGGCGACCTGGTGTCCGCCGTGCAAGCGCAAGTTGCCGGAACTCGAGGAATTGCATCGGGAGTTCGCCGGCCGGGGTCTCACCATCGCGGGGATCAACCTCGATGCCGATCCCGGCGATGCTCGCGCCTTCCTGGCCGCGCAGCCGGTCAGCTTCCCCATCCTGTTCGATGCGGGCGGCACGGTCGCCGCCGCCTTTGAGGTGCGAGGGATCCCCGCTGGCGTGCTGGTGGGCCGCGATGGGGTCATCCTGCTCCGAGTAGTCGGCCACAGT
>DOZU01000096.1 GCA_003517845.1 Clostridiales bacterium
TTTCATCGGAATACGCACCTGACTCCAACCGCCTATCGGGAACCGCACGGTGGCCTTCCTGCTCAGACGCCTCTCCCGAATTTACCCCACTACCTGAGACTCTACTGATCTAAATCCCATTGTGCCGGGTTGTTGACGATATACTCACGGAGGTGATGCATTTCGTTGTCGTTGTTGATGCATTTGGTGGACACCGTTTTGAACGCACCAATCAAACGTCCGACAGGTTTGCGTTCCCCCGTAGGGGCGGTTCGCGAACCACCCCTCCCCCGTTGTCAGTTGGACCGCGGCGGCGGCAAGCGCAGGCCGCTCATGAGCCGCTCGTGATCGCAGCCCTGGTCGAAGCCTTCTCGCACCGCGGCAATGGCTCGACGGTCCTCAGCCCGGATCTTGCGCGACACCTCGTGCATGCGCTCGAGCGCCCCGTAGGTGTCGTAGTGGACCAGGATGACGGGAACTCCCCGCTCGGCCGCCCGGGCAATAACCCGGACATCCGGGTAGAGACCCCCGGTCAGGATGATCGCGGCGGTGTTCGTCTCGAGTGCTGCCAGCGCCAGGTCGGCACGGTCCCCGCCGGTGACCAGCGCCTTGTTGGCCACTGCGCCCCGCCGGAGGTAGCTGAGGGCGCTCTCCAGCGTCATCGCCCCCACCAGGATGTCCTCTACCTGGCGACCCAGGTTCTCCTCCCCGGCCAGGATGTCGCCGCCCAGCGCCTTATGGAACTCGGCCACCGTGGGCGCCGATATCTCCAGGTTGCGGGCGATCACTCCCAGCACGGGCAAGCCCCGGGCCTCCAAAATCGGAGCATAGAGCCCTCTGACCTTATCGACCAGCGTCCGCGGGACATCGTTGAAGATCGTGCCCAATATGGGGATCTCCCTGGCCCGCAAATAGTCGTTAGCGAGGATGGTCTGATCCAGGCTGAAATCGTCCTCGACGCGGCAGATGTAGATGGCACTGGCGCCGAAGTCCCGGCAAAGGCCGGCCGAGTCCAGTTCCAGGCTGAGCAGCATATGCGGCGGTGTGCCCTCGATCACCGTGACCGCCGCATCGCCGGCCACGCGGCGAAAAGACTCGATGATCGCCCGTCGATCCTCTTCCGGACGTACGTACTTCTGGAGGTAGTGCGGCCCCACGACCAGGCGAGCTGGTGTGCCGGCCGCGGCGGACATCCCGAGCACCTCTTGCATCAGCAAGGTGTCTTCATCGGTGCCCGCCGCCGTCAGTCCGGCCGGTCGCACCGTGGGCTTGAAGAAGGCAACGCGATAACCCCTGGCTTTCAGGTTCAAGCTCAGTCCCAGGCAAACGGCGGTTTTGCCGCTACCGGCATCCCCCATGACGCAGACCGCCTGCACCGTCCCCACCTCGTCTCTAATCATTTAGGGTCACTTTCACGTCCAGAGCGCAAACCCCTTCCCCCCGTTCATAGGCGAACAGGGGATTGATGTCGAGTTCGGCAATGCTGGGGAATTCTTGAACCAGTGCGGCAACTCTCCCCAGGACGTCGATGACCGCATCCACATCCGCCGGCGGCTTGCCGCGATAGCCTCTCAACAGCGCGTAGGCTTTCGTCTCCGATACCATGGCCTCGATCTCCTCCCAGGTCGCTCTCGAGGCCAGGCGGAAGCTCACATCCTTCAGCAAGTTGACGTATATCCCGCCCAGACCGAACATGAGCAAGGATCCGAAGTGAACATCCTTGCTCACCCCGACGATCAGCTCAATGCCCGGCCGCATCATCTTCTGAACTTCGACCCCGTGGATGGCGGCGCGCGGTTGATAGCGCCGGGCGCTATCGATTATGTCGAAGAAGGCGTCGGTCACCTCGGACGGCGTCTTGAGGTTGAGGCGGACCCCGCCGAAGTCCGTCTTGTGGAGGATCTGCGGTGAGACGATCTTGAGCGCGACCGGATAACCGAACTGCTCGGCGAAGGCTAGCGCCTGTTCCGATCCGGCAGCCAACCCTGAGGGGACCACGGGTATCCCGTAGGTCTGCATCAGCTCTGCGCTCTCGTCCGACAGCAGTACCGTCCGCCGGTCTTCCCGGACCCGCCGGAGGATCGCGCCCGCGCGTTCCCGGTCGACGTCTTCGATGGTAATGGGTTTGGCCGTGCGGGGCGCTCGGCCGTTGAAAGCCTGAAAGCGCGCCAGCCCGGATAGAGCGGTGACGGCCCGCTCCGGGAAGTTGAAACAGGGGATGCCGGCGGCGATGAGTTCGCGGGTGGCGGCCGTGACGGTATCACCGCCCAGGAAAGCGGCTACGACCGGTTTGGCGGGGTGTTCGCGCCGGCGGACAATGATGGCTCTGGCAACCAGCAGCGGATCGATCACCGCCGGCCGGGTGAGCATGCAGAGTACGCTGTCCACCCCGGGGTCGGCCAGTACCTGACTGAACGCGAAGTCATAGCGGCGGTCGTCGGCGTCGCCGATGACGTCGACCGGGTTGTAGAAGCTGGCGGTAGGAGGCAGCCCCTGCCGCAACCGCTCGACCGTCTCCCGCGCCAACTCCGCCATCTTCATGCCCCGGGCTTCCACGGCGTCGGTGGCGATGATGCCGGGACCTCCCGAGTTGGTCACTATGGCTACCCGATCGCCCGCGGGCAAGGGTTGGGTAGTGAAGGCTATGGCGAGGTCGAATAGCTCTTCCATGGTGCGGGCCCGCAGCACCCCGGCCTGGCGGAAGGCTACGTCATACGCCACATCGCTGCCGGCCAGGGCGCCGGTGTGGGAGGAGGCCGCCCGGGCGCCGGCCTGGCTAGCGCCGGCCTTGAGGATGACGATGGGGGTCTTCGACCCGATGCCAGCGACGGTGTTCATGAAAGCCTGGCCATCGACCACGTCCTCGACGTAGCACAAGATCACCTTGCTGTACCCGTCTGCCGCCGCTTCGCGGATGAAGTCGACTTCGGTCAATTCGGCCTTATTGCCCAGGCTGACGAACTTGGAGAACCCGAGGCCCACCGACAAGCTCCAGTCCAAGATTGCCGCGAACACCGCCCCGCTCTGGGAGAGGAACGCGATCTCGCCCTTGAGCGGGAAGCCGGCGGCAAAGGAAGCATTCAGCGGCGTATGGGTGTCTATCAGCCCAAGGCAATTGGGACCCAGCATCTTCATGCCGTACCGGCGGACCATGGCCAGCAGGTCCTTTTCCCGCGCCAGGCCTTCCTTGCCCACCTCCTTGTAACCGGCGGTTATCACCACGAGATGGCGTACCCCATGAACGCCGCAGTCGTCGATGACGGCGGGCACGGCCGCGGTCGGTACGGCGACGACGGCGAGGTCCACCGGGCCGGGACAGGAGGCGAGGGATGGGAAGGCTCGCCGGCCCAGGATCTCCTCCTCCCGGGGGTTAATCGGGTAAACCGCTCCCCGATACCCCGAATCGATGATGTTCTTCAAGATGGAGTATCCGATCTTGCCGGGACTGCGGGAGGCTCCCACGACCGCAACCGCCTGGGGCGCGAACATCCCCCGCAGATCGACAGAACCAGATTGACTTGCCTGCGCCATGCATACACTCCTCTCTTCTTCGCCGCTAGCTTGACCGCCTCAGCCGGCCGGCACCAATACTTTGAGCTGGCTTGGCAGGAGTTCGAAGTGATCGGGGGTATGTCCAACCACATCGCCATCGAGATGCACGAGCAAAGGGACATCGCCCACTACGCTGACCTGCCGGGCCCGGCGAACGGTCACCAGCGGGTGCTCGGCCAGCCGTCCGCGAAGGAGCAGCGGGACCAGCCCTGCCAGCTCCCGCAGGTTCGCCGCATGTACCAGGGACACGTCGAACTGCCCGTCGGCCGGATCGGCGGCGGCGGTGATGCGTATGCCTTTCCCCCAGTAGCGTCCATTGCCGATCACGACCAGAGTGCCACGGAGCTGATGGCACGCACCGTCGAGCGTCACCGTGAGCTGCGCCGGCCGGAATTCGGGTATTACCCGCAGGGCAGCCACGATGTATCCCGCCAGCCCGGTAGGATGACCTGCCAGGCGATACTCCTGGGCAATGCTGGCGTCCAA
>DOZU01000028.1 GCA_003517845.1 Clostridiales bacterium
GCGGTGGTTTTTGAACCTGCTCTCAGCAGGTGGGTACCCTCCTGGCGGCTTTGGCCTACCTGAAACGCCTGGCGGCGCAGGCCTGGCCTCCGCCCCCAGAGACCGGGTTCCCTCGTTGACGGTGTTGGCTCAAAACTTCACCCGCAACCTCACGAACACAGCAGGGCTATTCTGTTATGACACTATTCGTGCAGGAGCTTTCGACCTGATGATAGCACGCCGAACGCGCCCGCGCAACTGTCTCATTGCTGTCAACATTCGTCAAGCGGTCCAGTCTCAAGCCGCAACTCGCGCAGTTGGTGGGGATCGACGGCGGCAGGTGCGCCGGTCAACAGGCAGGCGGCCCGCGCCGTCTTCGGGAAGGCGATCACATCACGGACGCTGCTCGCCCCGGCCAGCAGCATGACCAGCCGATCCAGCCCGAGGGCGATGCCGGCATGGGGCGGGGCACCGTACTCCAGCGCCTCAAGGAAGAACCCGAAACGCCGTTCCGCCTCCTCGGAGGATAGGCCCAAGATGCGGAGCACCCTTTCCTGAACCGCACGCACATGGAGGCGCACGCTCCCGCTGCCCAGCTCCACCCCGTTGACCACCAGGTCGTAGTGATCGGCGCGGACCGATGTCGGGTCCGATTCCAGGAGGTGCCCATCCGCGGGCAAGGGCGCGGTGAAGGGGTGGTGGACGGCTACCAGTTGTCCTGCCTCCGCGTCCCACTCGAACAGCGGAAATTCCGTCACCCAGAGGAAACGCCAGCTGCCCGCATCCGACAGCTCGAGCCGGCGGCCGAGTTCCAAGCGCAACCAGCCCAGGGCCGCGGCCACCGGCGGCGGCGGGCCGGCGGCCAGGAACAGGCCATCGCCGGGCCTCCCCGCCAGCCGCTCGCGAAGGGCATCGATGGGCCCCGGTCCCAGGTGTCGGACCAGCGGCGATCGCGGCCCGGCTTCCTCCAGCATGATCCAGAAGAAATCCGCACCGCGACGGGCGAATTCCCCTCCGAGTTCGTCCAGTTCCTTCCGGCTCAGGGTAGCCCCGCGCGGCGCCCGCAAGCCGCGGACGCGGCCGCCTGCGGCGATGGCCCGCGCGAAGGGAGGAAAGGCAGCAGCGGCCACGAGGTCGGTCACGTCGACCATTTCCAGGGGCACTCGCAGGTCCGGCTTGTCGGTGCCGTACCGATCCATGGCCTGCCCGTAGGTGATGCGAGGGAAGGGCGCGGGAACCCGACAGCCCAGGGTTCGCTCCAGGAGGTGCGACATCATCCCCTCTACCAGCGACATGACTTGCGAGGCGCCGGCAAAGGACAGTTCCAAGTCTAGCTGGGTGAACTCCGGCTGGCGGTCGGCCCGCAGGTCCTCGTCGCGAAAACACCGGGCGAGCTGGAAGTACCGCTCCAATCCCGCGACCATGAGCAGTTGTTTGAATAGCTGGGGAGACTGCGGGAGAGCGAAGAAGGAACCCGGCACCAACCGGCTGGGCACCAGGTAGTCCCGGGCGCCCTCGGGCGTACTGCGGGTCAACACCGGTGTCTCCACCTCGATGAAGTCCTGGTCATGCAGGAACTCGCGGATGGCCCGCGCCGCTCGATCGCGCAGGCGCAATCGC
This sequence comes from Clostridiales bacterium, assembly GCA_003517845.1. Taxonomy (GTDB): domain Bacteria; phylum Bacillota; class Sulfobacillia; order UBA995; family UBA995; genus UBA995. The sequence goes on from DOZU01000028.1 coordinate 1,600, forward strand.
TCGGCCATATCCGGCCGGCGCAGGTCGAGATAACGATAGCGCAGGCGAACCGACTCGTCGGCGCCCACTTCGTCCTGGATGGAAAACGGCGGGGTGCGGGAGCGGTTGAGGACGGTCAGTTGGTCGGCGTGCACCTCGACCTGGCCTGTGCTCAACCGGGGATTGACCATGGCAGGGGGACGGGCGCGCACGCGGCCGCGGAGCGCGATCACATCCTCGGCGTGGAGGGAGCGCGCTTCCGCCAGCAACTCCGGGGCGACGACCACCTGTACCAGGCCGGAAGCGTCCCGCACATCGATGAACAGCACCCCTCCGTGATCGCGGTGCCGGGAGACCCATCCGCACAGCCCCACTTCCTGACCGACCAAGGCGGAAGTCACACGGCCGCAGCCGTGCGTCCGGCCAAAACCCGCCTCTGCCTTCATCAATCCTTCCTCCCCGCCAGGTGCCGGACGGTCTCCACCAGTCGATCCAGGGCGACGGGGTATTCGCTGCCATCGCCCATGTCCCGAAGACAGCCCATCCCCGCCTCGATCTCGCGCTGCCCAAGCACCAGCGAGAAAGCGGCGCCCAGCCGCGATGCGTTCTTCAGTTGAGCCTTGAGGCTCCGCGTTCCGAAGTCGATGGTCGTCGCCACCCCGGCGCACCGCGCGCCGGCGGCAAGGGTGAGGGCCCGGTCGCGGACCTCCTCGCCGGCGACCGCGAGGAACAGCTCGGGACGATAAGACGAAGGCGTGCCTTCTTCGAGCCGCTCGGCCAGGTCGAGTACCCGTTCGAGTCCCATCCCAAAACCGACACCGGGAGTCGGGGGCCCGCCGAGGATCTCCACCAATCCATCATAGCGACCGCCCCCGCACAGGGCATGTTGGCTTCCCGCCTCGTGGTGCACCACCTCGAACACGGTCCGCGTGTAATAATCCAACCCCCGGACAAGGGAGGGGTCGATCTCCAGCGGCAGTTTGAGGACGCCGAGTTGCCGCCGCACCGCTCCGAAGTGCTCTCGGCACTGGTCGCAGAGCCCGTCCTGCGTTCGCGGCGCCCCGCCCAAGGCCTGGCGGCACCTCTCCACCTTGCAGTCCAGGACCCGCAGGGGGTTGCGGCCGTGGCGCGCCCGGCAGTCCTCGCACAACTCGGGCAAGATCGGGTCGATGAAAGCCCGTAAGGCGTCGCGATAGGCAGGGCGACAAGCGGGACAGCCGATGCTGTTCAGCCGGATGGTCAGATCGGCGATGCTCTCCCGGCGCAAGTACTCGACCGCCAGGGAGATCACTTCGACATCGGCCCCCGGCTCCGGAGCGCCGAATAACTCGATGCCCATCTGGGTGTGTTGCCGATAGCGTCCGGATTGCGGGCGCTCATAGCGGAACATCGGCCCGATGTAAGCGAGCTTGACCGGCTGCGGGCCCTGGTGCAGACCGTTCTCGAGGTAGGCGCGGGCCGCCGGGGCGGTACCTTCCGGGCGCAGGGCGAGCAACCTGCCCGAGCGGTCACTGAAAGCATACAATTCCTTGACCACAATGTCGCTCGTCTCGCCGACCGTGCGCTGGAATAACTCGGCGTGCTCGAACAACGGCAGCAGGATCTCGGGGTATCCGAACAGCCGGCAGACTTCTCGAAACCGCTCCTCGCGCAGGTGCCAGCGTTCGCTGCGCGGAGGCAACACATCGGTCGTGCCCCGGGGGCGGACTACAGACATCCCGGTTCATGCCCCTTTCCATGGTCCTCGTTACATTCTATCGATGCCATTTCCGACCGTCAACCGGTGCGGCCATCTCCCCTCCAGCTAGAGGAATTGCGGCCTCAGCATGGAAAAGATGCCTCCAGTCAGCTCGGGAGGGGGAAGCCGGGTGTCGCGACCCCGACGCCATAACCCCATGCCGCTCCTGGTATGGTCCAGCCTGTCCATCCTCACCCTTGGCATGATCGCCCTCATCCTCATCAGCTTCAGCCCCCCCAGTCTCGGCTTGCTGTTTGAAGAATATCCCGATAACCGCGTGCACGGCTTCGAAACCCTGCAACTGGCCGGAAAGTATCTGCGCCTCGATATCACCGGAGGCCGGATCATCCCCGTGCTCCGGGCCGGTCAGGTGGGAGGGGCGGTAATCCTCGGCCGGGGAAGCTACCGGGTGGAGTTGCCACCGGAGGCGGCGGTTCAATTCACGGCCCTCACCGGCCTCGATGTCCTGGAGGACGGCATTCGAGCTGTATACCTGCCCCTCGACTACCAGGGTCTGCAGGACCTGAAGGCCATGGCCGGGGCCCAGGCAATAGAGGACCCGGCCGCGGTCGAGACGGCGAGAGCGGTCCTGGCTCGCAACCGCGACGATCCCGGCTTGCTCCGGATTTTTGGCGTCGTCCGCCGCTTCGCCGCCGGACCCAAGTCCCTCACCCGTATCGAGGGTTACGGATACCCTGAGGTCTATTACAGCGAGGGGGTGCGGGTCGAACTGGTAGTGCCTTCCCTGGGACCGGGGGGCCGTTTCCAACTCGATCCCCCGGAGCAGCCGGGAGGGTTCTTCGCCACTCCGGCCACGCCGCCACTCTCTTGGCCGGTCGCGGCGGGAGTGTTCGCCATCGGGATCTCACTGCTCCTGGCAGCGGTCTTCGCTTTGACCGCCGAACTCGACCCCGCACCGACCCATCCGCCGGCGAGTCGCGGAGCGCTCCTGGTCTTACTCGCCAGCCTGCCGCTCCTCGAAGTAGGCGGGAGGTCGCTCTTGCCGCCGACGGTCTGGACGGAACTCGGAATCTACCTGGTACTGGCCGGCGCTTCCTTGCGCTTCGCCCGGTCCGCCGGCTGGCCCCTGTCCTATTTGGGACTGCACGGCCGGCACTTCCCTCGGGCCCTCCTTGCGGGATTGATCCTCGGCACCGCGATGGTCCTGGGCGCGGCGCTGGCCATGCCCCGCGGATTTCAGGCCTTGGGGTTCACCCGTTTCCTCTGCGTGAGCGCAGGGGCCGTCTTCATCGGGGGAGTGCTGCCGGAAATCTATTACCGCGGACTGGTCCAGAACGCGCTCGAACGGTACACGGGCGGCGGCGCGGCGGTCCTGATCACAGCCTACATCGCGGCCACGTCTCGGGCGGTCCCCTTGCTGCTCGCCGGCGTACCCTTCAGCGCGATCCGCTGGATCGAAGTCGCCGTGACCACGCCCGCCGCCCTCCTGATCGCAGGCTACCTGTACCATCGTACCCGCAGCCTGGCCGCGTCGGCGACCCTCCAGGGACTCCTGGCCCTGCTGCCGCAGATCCTGCGCTTCTAGTCGCGGAGGAACGGATTGGACCGCCGTTCTTGCCCGATGCTGGTCGCCTCGCCGTGGCCGGGCAAGACGCGCACCATATCGCCCAGGGGCAGCAGCTGGTCGCGAATGCTGGTGAGCAGGTCCTCCCAACAGCCGCCGGAGAGGTCGGTCCGCCCCACCGAACCGGCGAACAGCGTGTCGCCGGTAAAAAGCAAGTCGTCGCCCACCAGGAAGCACGCGCTCCCCGGCGTATGGCCGGGAGTGAGGATCACCCGGAGGACGATCTCGCCGATAACGACCGTATCGCCGTCGGACAACAGGCGATCGGCCGCCGGCCCGCCCGAGCCCGGGATGATCAACCCGGCCAGCTGCCGCCCGGGACTGGTCAACATCGGCGCATCCGGCGCGGCGATCAGGATGGGAGCACCGGTGGCCTGTTTGACCGCGCCGTTGGCCCCGACGTGATCGAGGTGACCGTGGGTGTTGAGGATATAGTCGATCGTGAATCCCGCTTCGGCGGCCGTCCCCAGGATACGGCTGGCGTTCCCGCCGGGATCGATCACCGCGAGGCGCCGGGAGGTCTCGCAGCCCAGGAGATAGCAGTTGGCGGCAAAGGGGCCGACAGGGAAACCTTTGCAGAACATGGTATCCACCTCTTCAGAATGCTCGCTCCGAGTCCATGAGGATGGTGACCGGGCCATCGTTGATCAGGGACACTCCCATCCGGGCGCCGTACTCGCCGGTGACCACGCGCAGACCCTGAGCCCGTAGCGTGGCGATGTATCGGGCGTAGAGTTCCTCCCCTCGCTCGCGGGCGGCGGCCCGGATGAAACTCGGCCGGAGTCCGCGCCACACCTCTCCGTACAGGGTGAACTGGGAGACTACCAGCACTTCCCCGTCTACGTCCAAGGCCGACCGGTTGAGCTTGCCCCCGTCATCATCGAATATGCGCAGCCTGGCGGTGCGCTCGGCCAGAGCATCGGCCTCCTCCGGTCCGTCTTCCGCGCCGACCCCGAGCAGGACCACCAGACCCGCGCCGATCGCGCTGACCCGCCGGCCTTCCGCCTCAACCGCAGCGCAGCTCACCCTCTGCACTACCGCCCTCAGCTACGTCCACCACCCCAGCCCGCGGGCAGCGCTCAGCCGCTCCGGGTAGTCACCCGCCCGACACTATACACGTCCCTGACCCGGGACAATCGTTCCGTCAGGTGTTTGAGATGACTGAGATCGCGAATTTCCAGCACGAGGTCGATGATCGCCACCCGATTCCCATCCGCTCGAGCATGGACCGAGTTCACATTGGTTCGCGTGTCGGCGATCGTATTGAGGACGTCGGACAGGAGGCCGGGCCGGTCGAAGGCGCTTATCTCGAGTTCCGCCGGGAAAGTCCCGCCGGTGGCCAAATCCCACGCCACCTCGATCAGCCTGGCCTCCTCGCCCCGGAAATGGGCCAGGCTCGGGCAATCCCGCCGGTGCACAGAAACGCCGCGGCCCCGGGTCACATACCCGATTATGGGATCGCCGCGCACGGGGTTACAGCATCTTGCGAACCGCAGCAGGATGTTGTCCACGCCCTTCACCCGGACTCCCTGAGTGGGCCGGCCATAGCCCGACCAGGGTTTCATGTCCGGTGCCGCCGCCCGTTCCGCTATCAGTTCCTGGGGGAGCTTCTCCTGTCGCGCCAGGGCTTCGCGGAGCTTTTGGGCGACGAAGTTGGGCGTGAGCGACCCCGCCCCGACTCCTGCCCACAGGTCATCCACGCCCGTCAGATTGAGGTGCTGGCGGATGCCGTCCAGGACCTGATTGCGCAGGGCGGCCGGATAGGCATCGGGGTCCACCCCGTGCCGCCTGAGTTCGCGGTCGACCAGCTCCCGGCCCCGGGCGACGTTGCTCTGCCACGCTTCTCGTTTGAACCAATTGCGGATGCGCGAACGGGCGGAGCTGGTCTGGGCCAGGTTAAGCCAGTCCCAGCTAGGACCGGTCGCCTTTCGGGAGGTGAGGATCTCGACGATGTCGCCGTTATTGAGCTGATAGTGCAGGGGAGCGATCCGGCCGTTCACCTTCGCCCCGATGCAATGGTGACCCACGTCGGTGTGGATGCGGTAGGCGAAATCGATGGGCGTGGCGCCTGCCGGCAACTCGATGATGTCACTCCTGGGCGTGAATACGTACACCACATCCGCCAGGAGGTCCGTCTTCAGCGCCTCCAGGAACTCCTGGGGATCCCGCAGGTCCTGCTGCCACTCCAGGGTCTGCCGCAGCCAGGCAAGCCTCTCCTCGAAGCCCTTGTTGCCGGCCCGTTCACCCTCCTTATACCGCCAGTGGGCGGCGATGCCGTACTCGGCCGTCCGATGCATCTCCAAGGTGCGGATCTGGATCTCCACCGGCTCGCCCTCCGGGCCCACCACCGTCGTGTGCAAGGACTTGTACATATTGGGTTTGGGGGAGGCGATGAAGTCCTTGACTCTCCCCGGCAGAGGTCTCCACAAGGCGTGTACCACCCCGAGTATCCCGTAACAGTCTCGCTCCGCCTCGGTGATGATCCGGATGGCGATCAAGTCGTAGATGTCCCCGAAGTCTCGCCCCTGCTCATACATCTTCCGGTATATGCTATAGAAGTGCTTGGCTCTGCCCTGGATGTCCGCGTGGATCCCCTCGGCGGCCAATCGCTCCTTTATGACGGCGATGGCCTGCGCGATGATGGCTTCGCGTTCGCCGCGGCGCCTGGCCACCAGGTCCACGAGTTCGTAATAGCGGGTCGGATCGAGATGGCGCAGGGCGAGGTCCTCGAGATCCATCTTCATCCGGTTGATGCCCAGCCGATGGGCGAGCGGCGCGAAGATCTCGATCGTCTCTTCGGCGATGCGGCGGCGGGCGGGCGGCTCGAGGCAATTGAGCGTGTGGAGGTTGTGCAGGCGGTCGGCCAGCTTGATCAGGATGACCCGGATATCCCGGGCCATGGCCAGGAACATCTTCCGCAGGTTCTCCACCTGCTCGTCCTCGGTGGCCCGCAACTCCAGCCGGGAGAGGCGGGTCACCCCGTCCACGAGGCCCGCCACCTCGTCGCCGAATGCTTCCTGGACGGTCTCGAGGGTCACCGCCGTATCCTCGACCACATCGTGGAGGAGCGCCGCCCCGATGACCGTCGGGTCCAGTTCCAGATCGGCGAGGATGTGAGCTACGGCCAGGGGGTGCTCGATGAACGCATGGCCGGATAACCGGCGTTGCCCCTGGTGGGCCCGGCAGGCGAAAGCGTACGCGCGCTCGATGAGCGCGGTGTCGGCACCGGGGATCGCGGCCAGCACCTTCTCCTTCAGACTGGCCAGGTCCTGGCCCATGGCCCGGTCAGAACTGGATCAGGGAGGTGACCTCGTAGCCCTTGAGGCGCTCCCGTCCATTGAGATAGGCGAGTTCGATCAGGAAGCCGACGCCCACCACCGCCACGCCCAGCCGGCGGACGAGATCCAGAGTGGCGACCACCGTGCCTCCGGTGGCGAGGAGATCGTCAACCACCAACACCCTCCGGCTCCCCTCCAACGAGTCGAGATGGATCTCCAGGGCGTCCTGCCCGTATTCCAGGAGGTACTCCCCGCGCAGGGTCCGCGCGGGCAGTTTGCCCGGCTTGCGCACGGGGACGAACCCGGCGCCGAGTTCGTAAGCCACGGTGGCCCCCACGATGAAGCCGCGGGCTTCCGGACCCACCACCATGTCGACCCCGCGGTCCCGGTAGACGGCGGCCAGTGAACGGATGGCCTGCCGCCAAGCCGGACCATCCCGCAAGAGCGTGGTGATATCGCGGAACCGGACCCCCGGCTTGGGGAAGTCGGGGATCTCCCGGATCATGGTCCTAAGATCCACTTCCATCGGTCAGTTCCCTCCGATCGCCGCCTGGGATATCGAAATCCCGTACGGCCAGCGTCAGCGACTCCCGGCCATTCCAGCGCTCAATTAGCGGAGTGAAAGCCAAATCCAACCGCTGCGTTCCGGCCAGCCGATTCAGGCTGCCACCCATACGGAAAGCCATGGCCCGCAAGGAACCCGCTGCCCGGCCCAAGGTCAGTCGCAGATGAGCGCCATCCTGCCCCACCGCCCGGCAGTCGACCACGGGGGCGCCCCGGAGCACCAGGATAGGGGGCGGATTGCCCTGACCGCAGGGTTCGAGCAGTTCCAGGTCGCGGACCAGCCGGCCGTCTATCTCTCCCGCCGCCACCTCCGCGTCCACGAACATCCGCGGCATACGGCCGCCAGGCGTCAGGCGACCGCCGACCACTTCCTGCATTCGCCCCGCGAATTCGGGCAGGCGGTCCGCCTCGAGGCTCAGGCCGGCCGCACCCGGGTGCCCCCCGTAGGTCTCGAGCAGATCATGGCAGGCCCGCAAGGCATCCAGCATGTCGAGGCCCGGGAGCCCCCGCGCCGATCCCCGGGCCTTATCCCCCTCGATCGTGAGCAGCACCGCCGGCAGGCGGTGACGCTCTGCCAGCCGGGCGGCTCCGATGCCGAGCACCCCGGTCGGCCACCCTGCCCGGGCCAGCACAAGACAGGCCCCGCCTGCGCCGGCGGCCACCATATCCTCGGCCTCCCTCACGATCTGCGCTTCCAGGGAACGTCGCTGCCGGTTAAATTCCTCCAGTTGTCCGGCGAGGAGGCGCGCGCGTCCCTCATCGCGAGTAAGCAAGATCTCGGCGGCGACTTCCGCGCGGCCCAGCCGTCCCGCAGCGTTGAGCCGGGGGCCCAGCCCGTAGATCACCCTCTCCGCCGTGACCTCCCCCGACGCCCCACCGCTTGCCCGAAGCAACTGCCGCAGACCCGGGCGGGAGGTGTCGCGCAGGGCAACCAAGCCGCGCCTTACCAGGAGCCGGTTTTCGCCCAGCAGCGGGACGGCATCGGCTATGGTCCCCACGGCCGCCAGGTCCAGATATTCCTCCCACTCCCCTCCCGGCAGCATGGCCTGGGCTAGCTTGAGGGCAACCCCCACGCCCGCAAGCTGCTTGAAGGGATAGCCACACCCCTCCCGCAAGGGGTTGAGCACGGCGGCCGCCGGAGGCGAGCAGGGACCTGGTGTATGGTGGTCGGTGACCACGAGATCCATGCTGAGCTGGGCGGCCAACTCCGCCTCGGCGATCGCGGTGATGCCGCAGTCCACGGTCACCACCAGTCGGGTGCCCCGGGCAGCCAGTTCCCGCAGGACGGCGCCTTTAACGCCATAGCCCTCTTCCAGTCGATCGGGGACGTAGTATTCCACGTTAGCCCCGCGCCGGCGCAGGCAGTCGACCAGGAGCGCCATGCCGGTCAGGCCGTCGGCGTCGTAGTCGCCGTACACGACCACCGGTTCCGCCTGGCGGACCGCCCGCTCGATCCGTTCCACCGCCCGACCCATGTCCGCCATGGCCATGGGGTCGAGCAGGTCGCCGCCCGCCGATAGAAAAGCGCGCGCCTCCCGGGGTCCGCTCATGCCTCGACCGACCAGCACGGCGGCGAGGACTCTACTTACCCCCAGTTCCGTCCCTAGCGCGTCAACCCGCTCGGGGTCAGGCCGACCGACGATCCATTCCGCCTGCAATGCCGAAGGAGTCACGACTGCTCAGTCTCCGCTCCGGGGCCGGCCTTCGCCGCCCGCACCCCCGCCAGTTCCGCCTGCAGGGAGGCAAGTTGCTCCTGAAGGCGACGGTTCTCTCCCGCAAGCCGCTCTCGTTCCCGCCGCATCCCCCCCAGCCGGACGCCCAGTCCCACCTGGCGCATCACGCCGGCCATCCCGCCCACCAGCGCTCCCGCCGCGGCCACGCCCAGCAAGACGAGCGCTAACGGCAGGTCCGCCGCCCAGACGAAGAAACGGACGGGAACGGCTTGGGCATTCTGAATGGCGAACAAGGCCACCAGGAAGGCCGCCAAGAGGATTGCGCCGAGAGCCAACGTCTCCCTACCTCCACGGTTTGCATAGTAACCTATCAATTAGCCGTGGCGGGGGTCACCTCCTTCCGGTGGAGCCGGCGGGAGGTGAGTTCCGCCCGGAGGTAGAAGGACAGGATATGCAGACGTTTGCGGAAGTGTTCAGCGAGGCTTATGAAGCCATCTTCCCCGCCCGGCCCAGCCAGCAAGCGTTGCTGGCGCGGTTGGCCGACCGGCTCCCCGTGACCAGATGGCTGGAAGTGGGTTGCGGGACGGGCAAGCATGCCCGTTTTCTCGCTGCCCGGGGCATGCGGGTGACGGCCATGGACGTCGACCCTTTGATGATCCGCCTGGCCGGCCAGGAAGCTCGCCGCGAGGATCTCCGGATCGACTTCCGAGTCGCGGACATGACTGACCCCGCGACCTATCGAGGATGGGTGGGCCGTTTCGGGGGCGCCTCCTGCCTGGGCAATTCCCTGGCCTATGCGGTCGGTCCCGGCGCCCTCGACGCGACCGTCGCGCACATCGGGCGGTCGCTCGCCCCCGGCGGCACATTCCTCGCACAGACGGTCAACTTCGACCGTACCGGGTCGCTACCTTCCTTCCCACCCCTGACCGTCCCTTTCTCCGGCATGGTGTTTCACCGTCGCTACCGGGAACGGACCGATGGGCTGATCGACTTCGAACTCGAGCTGGTGCCGGAGGGCGGCGGTCCCCCCCTGCGGACCAGCCATACCATCCGGCGGATGACCATGACCGATCTGGAAGCAGCTGTGCAAGCAGCTAAGCTGCGCGTCATGGCCCGGTGGGGAGATTTCGACCAGCGTCCCTGGACGCCCTTGGCCCCCGCTACCATCTTGCTCGCCGGGCGTTGACTGCTCCGCGCCCGAGAGGTTTGCATGCTTGCTCAGCGCCCGAGCACGGCCGTCTCTTGTCGGGCGATCTCCGCCAGCCGCTCGCGCTGGATCTCTTCCACCACGTGTAGGCTGGCGCGGCCCTCGCGAGCCAGTTCCTCCAGGAAGCGCCGATTCGGCTCGAGGCCGATGCAGGCAAAGCGGATCTTCCGGCGGGCCACCAGACGGGCGGCCTCAACTGCGTCCGCGAGGGAGTTCATGGTCCACTTGGGCACCGTTGGGATGCCGTCGGTGATCAGGAGGAGCAGCGGTTTCCGGGTCCGGGCATGCTCGAGATAGTCCACGGCGCTGACCAGGGCGGTGGCCAGCGGGGTCAGACCCTGGGCCCGGACGCTCCTCAGGCCGACCTCGACCCGGCCATAGCTGCGGGTGAACGGTACGTGCACCGTCGCGTCCCGCTCCTGGAAAGCGATCACCGCCAGCCGGTCCCGCCGGGACAAGAGGAGGTGTTGGGCCAGGTGACGGGCTGCCCGGAGCCGAGCACCGGCCATACTGGCGCTGGCATCGACCAACAGGCATAGGTCGAGCTTCTCCTCCTTCCGTCGCCGATAGGCCCAGACATCCTCCCGGCACAGACGGGCGCCCCCCTCGGTCAGCCGCCGGACCGTCGCGGCGATCATCGTTTCAGGGATGGCCAGGCCCGGGATCCAGGCTCGTTCGGGGACGGGGGCCGCCAGGCTGTATCCGGGACGCCGGTCCCAGACTCGTACCGGCGGCCGGCTCGGGCCTCCCAACTCGGCGGACGAAATGGTCATCCGCCGGAGCGACTTGCGGAGACCCAGTTCGATCTCGCGACGGTGAGTCCGCACGTACTCGTAGAGCCGCGACCCTTCATCCGTCAAGCGGTACTCCCGCCGATCGGCGACGATGAGGCCCATTGCCTCCAGTCGTTCCCGCCACTGACCGGAGTTGGGCAGCCGCTTCAACTTGCCAAGTGCGGATGCCTTTCCCGGTTCGGCCTTGAACGCCTCCAAGAACTCCTCGAGTTCGGTGACGCTGCCGATATCGTCGCTCAGATCCATTGCCGTCTGGTGCTGGATCTGCCGCTGGACTTGCGGGTCGGCGGAGGGGCTGTCCCGCCGCAACAAGAGGGAGTCGGAATGGCTCGTATAAGGGGTGAAATCCGCTTCACCCCGCTGTCCCCCGCGGACGCACCGCACTCCTTCGACCTTGCGGATCTCGTGCCCCTGCCGCTCGACCTCTGCCTCGGCGGCCGCCACCATGTAGAATACCAGCGGAAGCTGTGCGTCCTGGAGTTTGAGGGCGAGATGAACATGGTTCAGGTGCGCGTGCCGCAGGGACTCCCGGCGCCCATAGGCCAGGGAACCGGACAGGCGGCCGCCTCCGGTTGCCGTCTGCAGGTCCACGTGGTCGGCCAACCGGCGGCCGCCCGGGGGCATCCCCATGCCATCCGACCACGCGAAATCCCGGCAGTAGCGGTCGGCGGCTTTGAGGAGCGCATACCCCATCCCCCGGTGATCGATCTCTGCCACCTGATGAAAGATGTCGACATGCAGGATCTCACCCGGACGCTCCCGGCGATAGAAGGTCTGGCCGGCGTCACCGTCGGTGACGACTTGGACTTCGCCGGGTCGAGCGGGAGAGATGGTGTGGAGGCGCGCGCTGGCGACGGTCGTATGCCCCAGCCGCACCCCCAGACCCCGGGCGACGGCCCCCGCCATGTCGCGACTCCCCTGGCGAAGCGCGTCCATCTGGCGGTCGTTGAACTGGCCGCTGATGCCGAGTCCGCCG
>DOZU01000087.1 GCA_003517845.1 Clostridiales bacterium
ATCAGGTCAAAAGGCAGGTCGCCGAGGCCGCCCCAGCGAAGCCTCTCTTCAATCGCCAGGCGGGGGAAGACGGGGTTGGTGGCCACCGCGGTCCTGAACCCCATCCCCTGTAGGGCCACCACCACCTTCCGGGCTTCGGGCAAGGCGCGAGCGTGGACCCGCAGGTCGGGGAAGCGGGTACGGTAGAAGTCCTCGAATACCGGTGCCAGTTCCGCCTCGCTCGATCCTACGCGGGGGAAGAACCAGTCCCGGAACACCTGCTGGTTGGTGCGGTCGGAGCCGCGGTTGGCGAGCATCGCGTCCGTGCCGGCAAGCAGTTCGCGGAGGAACCGGTCCGCCGGCACGGCGGGCGCCACATGGGCGGCGATCGCTCGGAAGTACTCGGAGATGAAGCATCGCATGTCCAGGTCGAGCAGGGTGCCATCCAAATCGAACAGGATTGCTGCGAGCAGTCGATCCACCTCCTCGGAGGCCGCACAGCAGCCCGACGGCCGATCACTGCTGGCCGTAGTCGCCCACCCGGATGACGAAGCCTATGGTCCGGGTGGGACGCTGGCCTACTACGCCGACCGGGGAGTGGACGTGTACCTCGCTTGCGCCACTCGGGGAGAAGCCGGCCGCCGCCGTGGATCCCCTCCCTTTGTGAGTCAATCAGAGTTGGGCGGGGTCCGGGTGCGGGAACTCCACTGCTCTGCCCGGATTCTTGGCGTGAAGGACATCTTCCTGCTGGACCTGCCGGATGGCGGCATCGCCGGGTTCGACCCGCCGGAAGCGGCATTGCGGCTAGCCAGAGTCATCCGGCAAACCGCCCCGCAGGTCTTGATCGCCTTTGGTCCCGGAGGCAGCCTGTCCCCTCACCCTGACCATGTGGCCGTGTCCCATCTCGCCGCCGCCGCCGTGCTAACCCTGGCCCCGGCCGAGCGTCCGCGCCGCATCTTCCATTACCTGTCGACCTGGCGGTCCAGTCCCGAGGACCATACCGATCGCCGGCCGGTCGTGGTAGACATCGGTGCTTATCGGCTTCGGCGGCTGCAAGCCCTCAAGTGCCACTTGACCCAGGTGCAGCAAGTCCCCTGGTTATTCGGCGACGAAGGACAGGTGGCGGCCACTTTCCCGGCCGAGGACCGCTTCCTGCTGGTCGATCCTCCTGCCGGTGACGGCTCACCAGCCGACTTGTTCGACGGCATTTGAGCGCCAGCCCGGCGTGCCCGCAAAATGCGCCGTGACTCCCGGGATCACCCTGCTCCGGGGATGGTCCGGGCGGTCGGAGGAGGCAGGCCGGGCGACCGGGAGGCTGCCCTCATCCACGCCAACACCTGCTTCGAGCCCATCACACATCCCGCCGCCACGCCGAAGTAGAAGTGCTGCCAGGAGTTCAGGTAGGTCCCGAGCACCACGGGGATAGCCCCGCAAGTGAGGACGGAACTCAAGTACTTGTGACGGGTCAGCCGGTAACTCAAAGCCCAGAGGGGAACGAGGTATAGCAGCGTCCCCCAGGCAATCGACAGCATGCCGCCGAAGAAGGTCGCCGCGCCCCCTCCGCCCTCAAAGCGCAGCCAGACCGACCAGTTGTGCCCGATCATGGCGGCGGTGAGCGCGAGCAGGGGGGCCACCGACACGTCCGTAAGATAAACCCCCGCCCACCATACGGCCAGCGCCCCTTTGCCCACATCGCCGATCCCGGTGATGAGGGCGGGGCCGAAGCCAGCCTGCCGGAGCACGTTGGTGGCACCGGCATTGCGGCTGCCCACGCGGCGGATGTCGACCCCCCGGAAGAACCGTGCGACGAGGTAAGCGAAAGGCGTCGCCCCCAACAGGTAGCTGCCCAGCATCAGGCGGAGATACTCCACGCGTCATCCCTCCTCCTCGGCATCGACCGGGAACAGTTCCGAGCCGCCAGCACCCGCCCATGGTTTTGACTCGCGACTCGAATATTCCTGCGAATGGCTGGTTCACGTTGCACGCCGGTCGGCTGAGATCGGCTATAATCGGGAGTAGCCTCTCATGCCCCACGGGGCACCGCGGAGTACGAAGGCGGCGGGAGACCGCGCGGTAAGGCAGGTCGAGGCCCATTCGCCTTCAGGGGCGGGTTCCGAACCCGCCCCTACCACCATGGTCGTAACCCGTCCCTGGCGTGGCCCGTCCCTGGCGTCGCCCCGATCGTGATCGCGACCGTGACCGCGAGAATCGGGTTATTGCAGCACGTCATCGCCGATGATGCGGATTTCCGGCTCGAGTTCCACCCCGCTGGCGCCCCGCACCGCTTCCCGCACTGACTCCATCAGCGCCAGGACGTCGGCGGCGGTCGCCTCACCCCGATTGATGATGAACCCGGCGTGCTGCGATGACACTTCCGCATCGCCGACCCGTCTCCCCTTCAGGCCGGCTCCCTCGATCAGCGCGCCGGCATAGTGGCCGTGGGGACGCCGGAATACGCTCCCCGCGCTCCGCGCCGCCAGAGGCTGGGAGCGCTCGCGGCGCTGACGGTAGTCGGCCATCCGCTGTAGGATCGCTTCCGGGGAGGCGGAGTTCAGTCGGAGCACGGCCTCGACCACGATCTGATCCTGGCGGATGGCGCTGACGCGGTATCCGAAACCTAGCTCCGGGCGGGCGAGACGGCAGGATGCACCGTCCCCCGCCACCACGACGCAGTCCTCGACCACCTGGCTCATTTCGCCGCCGTAGGCGCCCGCGTTCATCACCACGGCGCCTCCCAGGGTCCCGGGGATGCCGCCGGCGAACTCCAGCCCCGCCAGACCCAGGTTCGCAGCGTAGTCGGCTACGGCATGCAGCGGTAAGCCCGCGCCAGCCCGTAGTCGCCCCTCGGACCCTTCCGAGCACAGGGCAGTCAACTCCCGGAACCCCGTCATCTTGATGACCAGGCCGCGGAATCCCCCATCTCTGACCAGGATATTGGTGCCGAGGCCTATGGTCACGTAAGGCACGGCGCCGCGGCGGGCGAAGGCCAGGATAGCTGAGAGTTCCTCACCACTGGCCGGCTCGGCCAGGAGGTCGGCCGGGCCGCCGATGCCGAACGACGTGTGGGCGGCCATGGGCTCATTCACCCGAACCCGGCTGAGCCGCACGTTTCTGGCCAACTCCGGGCCTAGCCAATCGTATCGCTTCATCAGCCGCTTCCCTGCCTCTCCCGACCATCTTCCGGTATCGAGTATTCCGCATTCGGCCGGCCGCCTTCCTGCCGGCGGCAGTCCCCGCATACCGTCCCCGGAAACGGCAGAAACTACCGCCAAACCCGGTGGAGGTGAGGGTGTGAACGGTAATTTCCATCTCATCCACGTCGTCGTGGGCGCGTGGCTGGTACTTGCGCCGTTGCTCGGCATCTTCGCGACCTTTCAGGGACTGGTCTGGAACAGCGTGATCATCGGGGCGGTCGTCGGGCTGTATAACGCCTGGTATCTGTTCGGACGCCAGCAGCAGCCGGTCAAGGGGAGCCAGTGAGGGTGGCCACCGCTTCCACGTGGGCGGTCTGCGGGAACATGTCCAGGGGGACCACCGCTTGCGCCTGATACCCGCGGCGGGCGAGGATGGCCAGGTCCCGCGCAAGGGTGGCGGGGTCGCACGAGACATACACCACCCTCATCGGACGCAGGTCCGCCACGGCCTGAAGGACCGAGGGGGCGCACCCTTTGCGGGGCGGGTCGAGGACCACCGCCGCCGGGGATAGGCCGGAGCGGGTCAGGTCGGGGAGGACCCGCTCCGCCTCCCCGGCCAGGAAACGAACGTTGCCGACCCGGTTCGCCGCGGCATTGCGCCGGGCGTCTTCGACGGCCGGCCGGTGGGACTCCACCCCCAGCACCATTTCCGCCCGCTCGGCCAGAAAAAGGCTGATCGTCCCGATCCCCGCGTACACCTCCAGCACCGTCCCACCGGGAGTCGGCACCGCCTGTTCCGCCGCCAGCCGGCACATCGCCTCGGCCTGCGCCGAGTTGACCTGGAAAAACGACCCCGGCGACAGGGCGAAGTGGAACCGGCCCAGACGTTCGCTTATCACCGGCTTCCCCGCCAACACCCGGGTGCGTTCGCCGAGGATGACGTTGGTGCGGCGCGGGTTCACGTTCTGGGCGATGCAGGTGAGTTCGGGCAGGCGGCGGCCAAGTTCCCGGACGAGAGTACGCGCTCGGGGCAACTCCGCCTCCCGGGTGACCAGCACGAGCATCGCTTCCCCGGTCCGCGCGCCCACGCGGGCGAGGATATGGCGCAAGACCCCCGTCCCCGCATCCTCATCGTACGCCGTCAGCCCGAGTTCGCGGGCCACGGCCACCGTCTCACGCAGCACCCGATTGTTGACCGGGTGCTGGATGGGGCAATCGTTCACTTCTACCAGGGAGTGAGTCCCCGGCGCGTAGATCCCCGCCGCCAGCCGCCACCGGCGGCCGTCGCGGACCATGGCCGCCGGGAACTGGGCCTTGTTGCGGTAGCCCAGCCAGGCCGGGGAAGGCACGCAGTCGGCCACCGGGACATCCCCGAGCCCGCCGATCCGGGCCAGCGCGTCGGCCACCACCTGTCGCTTGAACGCGAGCTGGGCCTCGGGGGAAAGGTGCTGGATCTGGCATCCGCCACACCGGCCGAACAGGGGGCAGGCGGGTGGGCGCCGGTCACGACCCGGCTGGAGTACCTCGAGCAAACTGGCTCGCGCCCAACTCCAGGTGACCCGGGTGAGCCGGGCGCGCACCCGGTCGCCCGGCGCGGACCCGGGGACGAACACCACCCTCCCCTGGTAGCGGCTCACCCCGTCGCCGCCGCCCGCGAGTCCGGTAATCGTCAGTTCAACAGCTTCACCGTTCGACAGTCCGGCATCTGTCCTCCCCGGGTGAAATCTCATGCCCCATCTTCGTGGTGGGTCAGGTCGCGATCCATCTGGGGTAAGGGTCGCGCCCGTGACCGCGACCGCGACCCTGATCGTCAGTCCCTTTTCTCAGTAGTAGTTCGGCGCCGGAGCACCGCCAGTCCTGCCGGCACCGCGCTATCGATTACCTCGGGGGCGCCGCCTGCCGGGTGACATTATCTCAGGCCGCCTACAGGCTGACATCATCACAGGCCAACCACACGGGGTGGGAGGCTTACTTGACTGCACCCCGTATGTGCAGTACA
>DOZU01000155.1 GCA_003517845.1 Clostridiales bacterium
TGCAGCCGCTTGCCGGCGGCCGGCACCGGTGGTCGATACTGCTGCGAGGCGATGAGTCGACGCCGCTGGCCGGCATATTGCGGGAGGCATCGACGGCCTGGCCGCGCCGCCATGTCGACCGGGTGATGGTGGACATCGACCCGCTGGACCTGGCCTGAGCGGAGGAGGGGGCAGCCGATGGCGGAAATACGACAGGTGGGAGACCTCGAGCTGCGACGTCCAGCGGCGCCGGTCAGGCGGGCAGGTCGGACCGTGCGGGACGATCTGGAACTCATGGCGGCGACCATGGCGGCCGTAGGCGGTGTGGGTCTGGCCGCCACCCAGGTGGGACTGAACCGACGGCTGGCCGTGATCGACGTCGGTGAGGGTCGACTCGATCTCGTTAACCCGGAGGTAGTCCGCAGCGAAGGGCAGACAGTGGCATGGGAGGGATGTCTCAGCGTCCCCGAGGTGATGGGACGGGTGACGCGGGCGGAGCGGGTCACCGTGCGGGCGATGGACGGCCGGGGGCGGACGATCTGGGTGGAAGGGGAGGGCTTGTTAGCCCGAGCCCTGCAGCACGAAATCGACCATCTGGACGGCATCCTGTTCGTCGACCGGGCGGAGGAACTCGACTATCATGACGAGCTGAAAGGTGCTCCGGGGGAGCCGGTGCGCCGGCGAGGCGGACCGGAGGCGGCGACCCCGACGATGCCCTTGCGCGCGATGCGTATCGTCTTCATGGGCACCTCGGCCTTCGCCGTGCCTGCGTTGACGGTTTTGGCCCAACCTGCCTATAATGTGGTCGGGGTCGTGTCGCAGCCGGACCGGCCGGCCGGGCGGGGGGGGCGGTTGCAGGCGCCTCCCGTGAAGCTCGCGGCGCTTGAGCGGGGATTGGCCATCCTCCAACCGGGTCGGGTCGACGTGGTCGGGGATGAGCTGGCCCGCTGGAAGCCGGATCTGGTGGTGACCGCCGCCTTCGGACAGTTCCTGCCTCGCAGGATTCTGGACTTGCCGACTCGCGGCTGCGTCAACCTGCATGCCTCGCTCTTGCCCCGACATCGGGGCGCCGCCCCGATTCAACGAGCGCTCCTGGCGGGCGATGCGGTGACGGGAGTCAGCTTGCATTACATAGATGAGGGCATGGACACGGGGGATGTCATCCTCCGCCGGCAAGTGCCGATTGCCCCCGATGCTACCGGGGGGGCCCTGCACGATCGGCTGGCGGACTTGGCGGCCGGCCTGGTCAGGGAAGGGGCGCGACTCATCGCGAGGGGCGTCGTCCCGCGCCTGGCCCAGGACGAAAGCCAGGCGACCCGGGCCCCGCGACTGGGTCCGGAAGACGAGGTCCTCGTGTGGCAACGTCCGGCCGTGGAACTCGAACGCCGGGTCCGCGCGTTGTCGCCGGCGCCCGGCGCCCATGTGCTGTATGATGGGCGAAGGCTCAAAGTGTGGCGGGCCGCGGTCGGCCGGGATCCCGGAGCCCCCGGCGAGATCCTGGCGGTCGAAGGAGATACGTTGCGGGTGGCAACGGGCGATGGCAGCCTGATCCTGGAAGTCGTTCAACCTGGGTCCGGCCGGATGATGAGCGCCGGCGCGTTTGCCCGCGGTCGTCGCTTACAGCCCGGCATGCTCATCGGATCGTGACCGGAAGGCAGGTAGAGGAGGAAGTGCCATGTGGCCCCTGGATCAAGGGTTCTTCCTGTTCGTGATACCGGCGATGTTGTTCGCGATGTACGCGCAGTCCCGAATGACTTCCGCCTACAATCGGGCCTTCCGCATCCTGGCTCGTACCCGCCTGACCGGCGGGCAACTGGCGCGCCGGGTACTGGACGACCACGGGCTGGGAGCGGTGAAGGTGGAACGTACCGATCGGCATCTCGGTGACCACTATGATCCGCGCCGGCGCGTCATCCGATTGTCTCCCGCCGTCCATGACCAACCATCGCTGGCTGCCCTGGGCATAGCTGCGCACGAGGTGGGACACGCCATCCAGCACCATACCGGCTATGCGGCTCTCGTGTTGCGTAACGGTTTCGTGCCCATCGCGCAGCTGGGTACGAACGCAGCCTGGCCGTTGTTCATCGTCGGCCTGTTGGTCGGCGCGGACACGGGCATCCTGCTGATGAACGTGGCCATCCTCTTCTTCGGGGCCGCGGTGCTATTCCACGTCATCACCTTGCCGGTTGAGTACAACGCCAGCCGGCGGGCGATGGCGGTGCTGCAGGACGGGGGCTATCTCAGGACTGAGGAACTGGGCCCCGCCCGCCAGGTACTGGATGCGGCGGCCCTCACCTACGTGGCAGCCGCGGCAGCCGCGATGGCCAACCTGGCGAGGATGCTGCTCCTCCGGCGAAGTCGGGATTAGTGGCCACGCCGGCGCGGAAACTGGCCCTGCACTTGCTGATGGCGGTCGAGGCGGGGAGGGCATATCCGGGGCTGGCGGTGGATCGGGCTCTGGAGCGAGGCCAACTCCTGCCCGCCGATCGCCGACTGGTCACCGAACTCGTCCATGGGGTCACCCGCGCCCGCAATACGCTGGATTGGGCGCTGGCGGCCCATCTGCAGCGGCCGCTCGACGATCTCCCCTCGCCCATCCGCAACGCATTGCGCCTGGGCGCATATCAGATCCTGTATCTTGACCGGATTCCCGCGGCGGCGGCTTGTGACGAATCGGTCAAGCTCGCCCGCCGGTACGGCCACTCCGGTACCGCCGGGCTGGTAAATGCCGTCTTGCGCCGCATCGCCCAGGCTGGCCTGCCGCCTCTGCCCGACCTCGAAGCCGATCCGATAAGCCACCTGTCCCTCGCGCACCACCATCCGCCGTGGCTGGTAAGGCGATGGCTGGATCGATTGGGCCGGGAGGCTGCCCTCGCCTTGCTCGCGGCCAATAATCGCCCGGCCGTCACCTCGATTCGCGCGAACCAACTCCGGGCTGGTCCAGCCGAGTTGCAGCGGGAACTCGAGACGCAAGGAGCCACGGTGCGGCCGGGCACCCTACTCCCCGAAGCATTGCTGCTGGCGGACCATCCGCCGATCCGGAGTCTGAAAGCGTTTGCCGAGGGTCGATTCCAGGTGCAAGACGAGAGTTCCATGCTGGCAGCCCGGGTCGTGAACCCGCGACCGGGATGGCTCGTGATCGATGCGTGCGCCGCCCCCGGCGGGAAGACCACGCATCTCGCCGAGTTGATGGGAGATCGGGGCCAGGTAGTGGCGATCGACCTGAGTTCGGCCCGGTTGCGCCTGGTGAAGGAAGCGGCCGACCGGCTAGGGCTTCGCAGCATACGCACGGTCCATGGGGATGCCCGGGATATGGCCCGCCTGGTACCGGGACCGGCGGATGCGGTGCTGGTCGACGCGCCCTGTTCCGGACTGGGGACTTTGCGCCGCCGGTCGGACCTGCGCTGGACGCGTCAGGCTGGAGACTTCGCGGCGCTCGCCCAGCTACAGGGCTCACTTCTGGAGGCGGCGGCCTCGCGGGTCAAACCTGGCGGGGTGCTGGTATACTCAACGTGCTCGACGGAACCCGAGGAGAATGAGCAAGTGGTGAATGCGTTGCTCGAGCGCATCACCGGCTTCCGGCGCGAAGACCCTGTAGCCGTCCTGCCCGACCAGGCGAGGATGGCGCTGACCGCCCGCCGGGGGCAACCGGCCGCCGGGTCTGAAACCTATCTTGACCTGTGGCCTCACGTTCACGGCACCGACGGCTTCTTCCTGGCCCGGCTGCGGAGGGAAGGTGGATGATGGATATCCGCGGCCGGTCACGCGATGAACTCGCGGACTGGCTTGCCTCCCTGGGTGAACCCCCTTACCGGGCCCGTCAGCTGATGCGCTGGATATACCGGTTGGGGGTAGTAGATCCATCGGCCATGACCGACCTGCCCCGGGAGCTTCGAGCCCGCCTGACCGGGCTGGTCCAGCGGCCGGATGCGGTGCTCCAGCGGCTCGCGGCAGCCGATGGATCGGTGAAACTCCTGCTGGCCTACGGTGACGGCGTGGCGGTGGAATGCGTGCTGCTCCGCCATGGCTATGGTTACACGGCGTGTGTATCGTCACAGGCAGGTTGCGCCATGGGCTGTGCCTTCTGCCAGTCGGGCCAGGCAGGGCTCATCCGCGATCTCACCGCCGCGGAGATGGTGGGGCAGGTGCTTGCCCTGCGCCAGCAGGCCGGCGGCCGCCCGGTCAACCGGATCGTGGTGATGGGAGGAGGGGAGCCGCTGGCCAACCTGGATCACTCCCTTCGTTTCCTGCGGCTGAGCACGGGTTCCGGCGGGTTTGGCCTTTCCCCCCGCCGCGTGACCTTGTCGACCTGCGGGCTGGTGCCTGGCATCCTTGCCCTGGCGTCGCAAGGACCGCCCGTCACCCTGTCCGTGTCGCTGCACGCGCCCACCGATCCGTTGCGCGATCAGCTTGTGCCCATCAACCGGCGCTACCCGCTGGCGCAGCTCCTTGCCGCCTGCCGGCATTACGCGCAGGCCACCGGGCGCCGGGTGACGGCCGAGTACGTCCTCGCTCAAGGGGTGAACGACCGGCCGGAGGACGCACGCAGGCTTTCCAGCCTGACCAGGGGCGCCATCGGCCACATCAACCTGATACCTTTGAATCCTATACCTGGAGCCGACTTCAAACGGCCGCGGGATGAAGCGGTCGCCGCGTTCGCCCGGCAACTGCTCGACCGGGGAACAGCCGTGACCATCCGGCGGCCTCTGGGCAGGGATATAGGTGGGGCATGCGGACAGCTGCGAGCCGCCGCCGGAGCGGTCGCGGAAGGTACCGGCAGACCGGCTGCCGAACCAGGCGGGAAAGCCCGAAAGAGCCCCCCGGGAGATGGTTGACATGCGGGCTGGATGGCGATCGGAGCGCGGGCGGCTGCGCCAGGTCAATGAAGATAGCTACCATTTCCGCGACTTCTGGCCGGTAGCGGACGGTGCGTTGGCGGTCGTCGCCGACGGCATGGGCGGCCATCAGTGGGGCGAGGTGGCGAGCCGGCTGGCGGTGGAGGCCGCGGCCCGCGCGGTGGAGCGAGAACTGGCGGAGGGAGCGTTGTCCGCGCCCGCGATCGTCGACCTTGCGTTCCGGGAGGCCAACCGGCGGATCCTCGAGGCGGCCGGCTCGAACCCAGGTCCGGATGCGATGGGCACCACGCTCACCCTCAGCTTGAGTCAGAAGAACTTGCTGCATCTAGGACACATCGGCGATAGCCGCGTTTACCTGGTGCGGGGGGAGAAGATCCTTCAACTCACCGAGGATCATACCGTCGTCGGCGCCATGGTGAGAAACGGCGATTTGGCGGAGGAAGAAGCCATGCACCACCCCCAGCGCAATCTCCTGACCAGGGCTCTGGGAATGGACTGCCAAGTAGCCGCTGACCTGAGCTGCCACGAATTGGTGGCGGGCGACACCATCCTGCTGTGCACGGACGGCCTGCACGGACTGGTTAGCCCCGCGGAGATCTTGCGGGCCACCGCCGGCCGCGACCCGGATCGGGCGGTCGTCGATTTGGCGGGCCTGGCGCTGAGTCGGGGAGGCCACGACGACATCACCATCCTCATCTTACAGCCGCAGGAGAGGGGGTAGCTGACTCCTTGATCCTTAGAGTGCTGGGCGACCGGTATCGGCTGCTCGAGCGCATCGGGGGCGGGGGCATGGCGACCGTGTACCGCGGGGAGGATGTCCTCCTCGGGCGCAAGGTCGCCGTGAAGCTGCTGAAGCCGCAACTGGTGGTCGACGAGGATTTCGCGAGTCGATTCAGGCATGAAGCCAGGGCGGCCGCCAGCCTTTCCCACTCCAACATCGTGAGCGTGTACGATGTGGGCCAGGAAGATGGAACTCCCTACATCGTAATGGAGTATGTCGAGGGTATGACGCTCAAGGACCTCATCCGGCAGAAGGGTCGGCTCTCGCCGGGAGAGGCGGCGCATATCTCCATACGGATCGCCCGGGCCCTGGAACATGCCCATGCTGCCGGGCTCGTACACCGGGACATCAAACCCCAGAACATCCTGGTTGCCGGTCAGGGCCGCGTCAAAGTGACGGATTTCGGTATCGCCGGGGTGACTACCGAGGGCACTGTGACTTTCGGCACCGAGGCCATCGTGGGTTCTGTGACCTACTTCTCTCCGGAACAGGCCCGGGGCGAGAAAGTGGGCGTGACCTCCGACCTCTATTCGCTGGGAGTGGTGCTGTACGAGATGCTGGCCGGCCAACCGCCGTTTGCCGGCGACGGACCCTTTGGGGTTGCCCTCATGCACTTGCAGGTGACGCCCCGCCCCCTGCGGGAGATCGTCCCGGAAGTGCCCGCCGATCTTGAAGCTATCGTCGAGCGGGCTATGGCCAAGCCGGCTGAACACCGCTATCCTTCCGCGGGCGACATGCGGCGGGCGCTGGAGGCGGTAGCCCGCCGGTTCCCTCCCGCTGAGCACCTGACGGACGGCGATGAATTCCCCACCGTGGTCCCGCCGGCCCACCGGGACAGCGAGAGAGGGCGGAGGGAGCCGACGATGCGGCGTGGCGCGAGCAAGCGGCGGGGCTGGCGCGTGCGCTCGGCCCGGGCCGTGCTGATCGTGGTCATCGGGTTGCTGGCGGTAGGCGGTTATCTTGGGTTTCAGGCCTTGCGCGAATGGTGGCTCATACCGGAGGTGATCGTCCCTGATGTGCTGGGGACGAGTCTGGTGGCGGCGGAGCGCCGGCTCGAGGAGTTCCGGCTGACCGGCCGGGTCGTCGGCGAGCAATTCCACGAGGAGGCGCCGCCCGGCGAGGTCTTGCGCCAGAACCCGCAGGCGGGCGAGCGGGTGCGCGAGGGCCGGGCAGTTGAACTCTGGATCAGCAAGGGCAGGGAACTGGTAGAGGCGGTGCCCGGGGTGGTGGGGCTGCCGGTCCGGGAAGCCCGTTTGCGGCTCTCGGAAGCGGGGTTGCGCATCGGCAGCGAGACGAGCGCTTACAACCTGGAGGTCCCGGCCGATCACGTCATAGCTCAGAACCCTGTGGCGGGCACCGAGGGCCTGGTCCGGGGAGCACCGGTCTACCTGCAAGTCAGCCTGGGACCGGAGCCGGTGGCGTTGATCCTTCCCGACTTCCGGGGCGAGCTGCTGGAGACCGTCCGGCAACGCCTCAGAGAACTCGAGTTGGTCGAAGGGACCATCACCGAACAAGAGGGGCCCGGCAATCCCGGGACCGTGGGCGGGCAGACCCCCGCGCCTGGCACGGCCGTTGCGAGCGGCTCCCCGATCGATCTGGTCGTCATCCGGGCGCCGGCGCAACCGATTCGGCAGGTCATAGTCACGGTAGAGGTGCCAGACGCCGGTCCGGAACGCCAGGATGTGCGGGTGGCGGTCATTGACCGCAATGGCCAACGCACTCGCATCGTCTTCCGGCAGGACGACGTGCCGGCGGGTACGCGCCTGCGGACGCTTGTCGACTACGAGGGGGAAGTGGCGACCATCCGCATCCTGATTGAGGGGATGGTGGTGAGGGAGTACGAAGTTCGCTGAACTCAGAGGTCGGGTCATCCGGGCGCACGGCGCCCGCTTCATGGTGGCGGCTCCTGGCGGGCTGCTTGAGTGCCGGCCGCGCGGGCGGATGCGGCGTACGGGCGAGCAGGTCCTGGTGGGGGATGAGGTCCGGGTGAAGGTCATCACCCCGGGCGAAGCGGCCATCGAGGGCATTCTCCCCCGCAAGACCCAACTGGAACGCCCCCCGGTGGCGAACGCCGATCAGGCGGTGCTGGTCACGACGGTCCGCGATCCGGAGTCGTCGTTGCTCACCCTCGATCGCTTGCTGGTACAAGCGATCTATCAGGGTCTGGCCGCCTTGATCTGCTTGAATAAAGTCGACCTCCTGGCTGCGGGAGGAGCGGACGGCTACCTTGCCCCTTACCGGAGGGCCGGCTTTCGAACCGTAGCGACCAGCGCCACGACCGGGCAAGGCATCGCTGAACTACGGCAGGAACTCGCGGGCGTCATATCCGTGCTCGCCGGCGAGAGCGGGGTTGGGAAGTCCTCGCTGCTCAACGCCTTGCGTCCGGGACTCGCGCTGCGAACGGGCAACCTGGGTGCGACGGGACGCGGCCGCCATACGACGCGCCACCTGGAACTCCTGGAGGTGTCCGAGCATGGCTTGGTGGCCGACACCCCCGGACTGTCCCTGGTCAGCTTGCCGGCGATGCCGCCCGGCCGGCTGGCCGCATACTGGCCGGAGTTGGCTGAGCTGGCTCCCGATTGCCGCTTCCGTACCTGCGTCCATCGCCAGGAACCAGGTTGCCGGGTACGAGCTGCCCGCGGGTCGGGCGAGTTGGATCAGGGCAGGTACGAGCGATACCTTAGCCTGCTCCGAGAGGTGGAGCTGGCCGACCGGAGGTACTGAGACATGGGGCTGACGGTCAGCGCATCGGTTTTGGCGGGCGATCATGGAGCCTTGGCCGCGGAGGCCATCCGGGCGGCCGCGGCGGGGGCGGACCTGATCCATGTGGACGTCATGGACGGGCGGTTCGTCCCGCCCATCACCTTCGGCCAGGGCGTCGTTGAGGCCCTCGGACGCGCCGTCGCCCTGCCGCTGGATGTTCATTTGATGGTGTGCGAACCGGAACGGCAGGTGCCTTCGTTCGTCGAAGCGGGCGCCCAGCTGATCACCGTTCACGCTGAGGCATCCGTGCACCTGCACCGCGTGCTGGGCGAGATCCGGCGGGCAGGATGTGGGGCCGGGGTTGCGCTCAACCCGGGGACGCCGGCGGAGAGCGTACTTCCCCTGCTGGACCTGGTGGACCTCG